>DATAYY010000111.1:0-30818 GCA_036272325.1 Caldimonas sp.
GCACGAGATCACGAACGGGATCATCGTCCCCTGTGACCCCGCCTTTCTGCTGACCGAGGCCACCCCGGTGATCGACGCACCGATGATCACGATGAAGAAGTTGAAGTTCTTCGTGCGGAGCTCGGCGAACATCTGGTGCAGGTCGCGCACGTGCGAGATCGCCGCCTCGACCAGTTCGTTGGACACGGCCCACGGCTGCGCCTTCGCGGCAGGCGCGGCGCGCGGGGGCGGCAGCGGCAGGCGCGCGAGCAGCGCCGCCAGCACAAGCAGCAATGCCAGGGCGATGATGAGCACGAGATCCAGGCTGCTCGTCGTCGGCGCGTCCTCGGCGAGCGGCACGCGTGGCGGGTTCGGACCGCCCGTCGCGCCGGGGCTCGAGGTCGGGCCGGCCGCCGCCGTGGCGCCCGGCACGCCGAGCACGAGCGCGACGACGCGGCGGTCAAGCGCCATCGCCGCCTCGGCGACCTTGGCCTGCGCCATCGCGTCGGGCGTGTACACCGGTCCGGCCGACAGCCGCAGCACGGTCGGCAGCGCGCTCGCCGCGTTGCCCGGCGGCAGCGCCAGGCAGCCGAGCACGCGTTCGACGCGGGCAGCGGCCAGCCCGTCGTTGGAACCGTAGCGGCGCAGCAGCCGTCCCGCGAGCGGTCGGCGGTCGGCCGCGCCGACGATCATCAGCAGGCTTCGCTGCCCGTGGACGGCGGCGAGACGCAGCCCGTCGCGCAACGCATCGAGACCAGCGCGTACCGGCGCGGCATCGCAGCCGAGGTCGCTGGCGCCGGCATCGAACGGACCGAAGGCCGCGCTCGCCAGTGCCACCGCCGAGACGCCCTGACCGGACAGCGCGCGCGCAATCCGCGCATCGACCGCATCGAGCGACATGCCGGCCCGCTCTGCGGTCGGCGCCGACACGCCGGGATCGCGCGGCAGGTAAGCACACCACACCAGCACCGCGCCGATGCCGAGCGCCAGCGCCAGGACGCCGGCGTGGCCGCGTCCAGCGGCGACCAGCGCAGCGCCGACCAGCGCGACGAGCGCACCAGTGACCGTCATCGGCCAGAACCGCTCTGATCCGAGCCCGACGGCTCCCGCCAGCATGACAGAGGCCACGGCGAGCACTAGCACCGCCGTCGATGCCGCGCGGTCGATCGCCCCCGAGAACTGCGCGGCCGAAGCATCGCCGCCGCGCAGCCGGCCGACCAGCCGCTTCCAGGCGCGCACGCCGGCCATCCGGATTAGGACTCCAGCAGCGCGGGTGCGATCGCGTCGACGCTGTCGACCAGCGCCACGCCGCCGTGCGTGGCGCGTGTCAGGCCCCAGCCGAAAGTCACGCCGAGAAAGCGCATGCGCGAGACCTCG
This sequence comes from Caldimonas sp., assembly GCA_036272325.1. Classification (GTDB taxonomy): domain Bacteria; phylum Pseudomonadota; class Gammaproteobacteria; order Burkholderiales; family Burkholderiaceae_C; genus Schlegelella_A. The sequence goes on from DATAYY010000111.1 coordinate 1,357, forward strand.
GCCGCCTCGATGTCAGCCGGCTGGTCGCCGACGTAGGCGCAGTCGGCGAGCGCGACGTCGAGCACACGCGCCGATTCTTGAAGGCACCAGGCCTTGGACCGCGCCACGGCGAAGCTGTCGAAGTAGAAGCGACACCTCGGGTCGAAAAGCTCGAGCGCCGCGCCGAGCGCGGGCTCCACGTTCGACCGGGTGTTGGCGGTGACGAGCCCGAGCGTGCAGCCGGCATCGCGCAGCCGGGCGAGCATCGGCCCGATGCCGGCGAAGGCCTGCGGCCGGTAGCTCTGCACGAATTCGCGCTCGTAGTCGACGACCGCGCGGTCGGCCTGCGCCGGCGGGAAGCCGACCGCGAGGAAGAAGTTGCGCATCGGGCTCACGCGCAGGCCGCCGGCGATCTTGCGGCGCATGCCCTCGGCGTCGGGCACGGCCAGGCCGCCCAAGCCGTACTCGCGCGCTTTGTCGATGCAGATCTGCAGGTGCTGCGGCAGCGAGTCGAGCAGCACGCCGTCGACGTCGAACATGATCGCCTGTAGTGGGGTCGGCATGGGGGACGTTCTCGGAGACGCAGCCCGAGCATATCGGAGCGCCCTGCGGAGCGCCGGCGGACACAATGCGCTGACGATCGCCATGCTGCCGTCGCTGGCCGCGTTCGATGCGCCGGCGGCGGCCGTTCAGACCGGCCAGCGACGGCTCAGCCTCAGCATCCTTCTGGGACACGCCGGTCTGTGGAATGATCCCGCGCATGCAGCTTGGCCGAGCCTCACTGATCGCTGGCCGCTGAGAATGCGAACTTGAAGGGGCTCCCCGCTGAAGGGGACTCTCGAGAGCCCGACCTCCGCTGACAATTCATTGGACACTAGACTTGGACGCGGAGCAGAGGCAATCGGCATTGACCATCGCCTTGAGAGCTCGGATGTTGTTGATACGGCTTAGAGATGTCCGTACGCCGCTGGGGTAGAGGCGACTCAGCGTCGTACCCGCGAGCAAGGGGCCCGACGAGATCGAGGCAGCCGTGAACACTCGTCGCGATTTGCTGGTTCACCTGGCATTGGGCGCGTTGGCCTCGTCGATGGCGCGCGCCCAGCAGCTGCCTCGAACTCTCGGCAATCTGAGCCCTTACTCGCGTCTGCAGGCCGAGCCCTTTCGACCTGTGTTCGCGCAAGCAATGCGGGTCCTTGGCTACGTCGAGGGAACGGACTACGTCGGGGAAGACCGCTTCGCGGACGGCAACGACCGCCTCCTTCCTGCGCTCGCAAGCGAGCTGGTCAGCCTGAAGGTCGATGTGATCGTCACATCGACGAGCAATGGAGCCGCGGCGGCTCAGGCAGCAACCAGCAGTATTCCGATCGTTTTTGAAGGCGTCTCCGATCCTGTCCGATTCGGCTTCGCGGACAGTCTGGCTCATCCAGGGCACAACTTGACAGGACTTTCAAATCTGTCCGGCGATCTCACAAACAAGCGGCTTGCCTTCCTCCAACAGATCATTCCCAAACTGCATCGCGTTGCGGTTCTGGTCAACCCTGTCAATCGGAATCAATCGACATTTGCTGCGCGGCTTGCGGCTATCGCTGAACAGACTGGCCTAGAACTGTTTCCCGTCAACGCGAGTGCGAGCGAAGAGCTCGAGCAGGCGTTTCAGTCGATCGTGCAGCGACATGGCGAAGCGGTATTGGTCATGCCCGATGGCTATTTTTGGAGGCTCGGAGTGCGCATCTCCGAGCTGGCGCTGAGATATCGAATGCCTTCAATGTTCGCCTTTCCTGAAAGTGTCGAAGTCGGTGGACTGATAGGTTATGGTGTAGACACGTTCGACTCGGTACGGAGTCAGGCTACTTACGTGAGCAGAATTTTCAAGGGAGCGAAGCCAGCCGATATCCCGATAGAGCAGCCAACGAAAATCGATCTGGTCATTAACCGCAAGACTGCTGATGCGCTGGGCCTGAAGATCCCCCGGTTGATCCTGCTTCAAGCCACGCGAGTGATCGAATAAGACGACTTGGAAGTGGATCCCGAAGGCCCCGTATTACGGCACGGTGCAGGTTAAAGAGAGTGGCTTGGCCGCTGACCGCGCAGGGACCGGGACGTCCGCTCCAAGCCCCTTGATCTCCTTGCCTGATAGCCGCTCAGGTCGGAACGTCCATTTCGCCTCGCGATTGCCAAGGGGCAACGTCCGAACGCCGACGGGGCCTGGTCGCCAGCTTGACCTTCGGCGGCAGTCCCACCCAAGGTCTTGGCTTTTCGATCATCCTCATCGTTCGCTACGTCCTCGAGACGTGCAGCCAAGTCTCCGGAGCGGCGGCGGCTTCGCAAACGTCACCGTCCTGGACAAAACGGGGGACCACGCGACCGTCTTTCTGCGCCCCGACGGTGCCCCCTCGGTGTCGCGCACGCTAGCTTGGGCCAATCATCAAGACTCGAGCGTCTCGATCGATCTGTCGAAGAGCGTGGTCGACTCAATAGAGCGGCAGCGTGCTGCTCTTCGTGCGCTTGAGAGACCTGATTCGACCCTTGCCAAGTTGACCGAGACGTTCCTTGCCCCACCAATCTATTCGCGCGCTGCGTCGTCGCCTACTGTCTATAGCGCTATCTATCGACCTGCCGCCTTGACAGTCGACTATGTCTGGCCTGGCAATGTCATGACTCAGCGCATCGGCTCATTCAGACCAAGCCAGTACGTACACCACTATGGTCTAGAGCCGCCGTTCGCCCCTCACATCGAACGGCCGGATCTGGCCGTTGGCGGACTTCGGTCTCCCGAGCCCTAGACTAGCGCCATGGTCATCGTCACCGGCTCCATCCAGGCCCGCCGCGACACCTTCGACGAACTGCTCCGGCTGAGCCTCGAGCACGTTGCCCGCTCTCGGGCCGAGCCCGGGTGCCTCGAGCACGGCGTCACGGTCGATGCGAACGATGGCTTGAGGCTCGTATTCTTCGAGCGCTGGGCCGACCGCGATGCCCTGCTCGTGCACTTCCGCCTGCCGGCGTCGCGCGAATTCGTCGCTCAGGTCGCGCGGTTGGCGGCACACCCGCCGGCGATCGCGGCTTACGAGGCGACCGAAGTCCCGTTGCGCTGAGGCGTTGTTCCGACCCCGAGGCGCGCTCGGTGGCGCGCGATCTGCGCGCGCACCTGCTCGGGCGCCGTGCCGCCGAGGATGTTGCGCGAGGCGAGCGAGCCCTTGAGCGCGAGCACGCTTTGCACCTCGGCGCCGATCGCTGGGTGAAAGGATTGCAGCACCGCGAGCGGCAGCTCGCTCAGGCCGACGCCCTCGGCCATCGCGTGCCTGACGACTTTCGCCACGGCTTCGTGTGCGTCGCGGAACGGGACGCCCTTGTAGACGAGCGCGTCGGCAAGGTCGGTCGCGGTCGCGTAGCCAAGCGTCGTCGCGCGCTCCATCGCCTCGGCCTTGACGGCGATGCCCGGGATCATCTCGGCGTAGACGCGTAGCGTGTCCTTCAGCGTGTCGACGGTGTCGAACAGCGGTTCTTTGTCTTCCTGGTTGTCCTTGTTGTAGGCCAGCGGCTGGCCCTTCATCAACATCAGGAGCGCCATCAGGTGGCCGGCGACGCGGCCGGTCTTGCCGCGCGCGAGCTCGGCGACGTCGGGGTTCTTTTTCTGCGGCATGATCGATGAGCCGGTGCAGAAGCGGTCGGCGAGCTCGACGAAGCCGAAGCTCTGGCTCGACCACAGCACGATCTCCTCGCTCAGCCGCGAGACGTGCACCATCGCCAGGCTCGCCGCAGCGGTGAACTCAATCGCGAAGTCGCGGTCGCTGACGGCGTCGATGCTGTTCTGGCACACGCCCTCCATGCGCAGCGCTTTCGCCACCGCCTCGCGGTCGAGCGGAAAGCTCGTTCCCGCGAGCGCCGCCGCGCCGAGAGGCAGGCGGTTGGTTCGCGAGCGCACTTCGGCCATGCGCTCGGCGTCGCGCGCGAACATCTCGACGTAGGCGAGCAGGTGGTGCGCGAACGAGACCGGCTGCGCCACCTGCAGGTGCGTGAAGCCGGGCATCACCGTCTCGGTGTGCTGCGCCGCGAGCTCGACGAGCGCGCGCTGCACGTCGCCGAGCAGCAGGCCGATGTCTTCGATCTCATCGCGCAGCCACAGGCGCACGTCGGTCGCGACCTGGTCGTTGCGTGAGCGGCCGGTGTGCAGGCGTTTGCCGGCGTCGCCCGCGAGCTCGACCAGGCGCGCCTCGATGTTGAGGTGGACGTCTTCGAGCTCGACCTTCCACGCGAACGTGCCGCGCTCGATCTCTTCGCTGATCGTCGCCATGCCGCGGCGGATCGCCGCCAGGTCGGCGGCGGTGATGACGGCCTTGTCGGCGAGCATCGCTGCGTGCGCGAGGCTGCCGGCGATGTCGACGCGCCAGAGGCGTTGGTCGAACGCGACGCTGGCCGTGTAGCGCTTCACGAGCTCGCTCGTCGGCTCCGAAAAACGCGCCGACCAGGCCTCGGATTTCTTCTCGAATTGGTTCGCGGCCATGGCTCTTTGAGCTTCCCGGGTCTTCCCGAGCGTGCGCAACGCACGGATTGCAGTCGTCGGCGGCGCCGGAGCACCCCACGGCGGGGCGTCGGTTGGCCACAATCCCGGGGATGTACAACCTCAGGATGTGCGCGATTCTATCGGCGGCGTCTCGTCGCCGATGAGCTTCGACATGGCCGCGCCAGCGCCTATCGGCGGCACCGCCCCGCGCACGACCGGTTTCGGCAACACGGTCTTCGACCTCGTCACGCCCGAAGGCGCGGCGCGGCGCGGGCCCGAGTCTGCGTTCGACGTGTGCCACGTCGGCGTTGTCTTGCGCGCGATCGTCTTCGTCCACGGCGTGATGGCGATCGGCATGGTGTTCGGTGCCGCGAGCTTCGCGGCCTGGCTCTCGCTCACCGCGGCCGGCGCGAGCGTCGCGCTGCCGGCGGTGCTGCTTTGGCTGCTCGTCCTCTGCGGGCTGAAGGCGCCACTCGCGCGCTCGCCGCTCGCCGTGCAGTGGGTCGTTGCCGTCGCGCTCGGGGCGCTCGCCGCGTTCGCCGCCTCGCGCCTGATCGCCTTGCTGCTGCCCGATGCTTCGACCGGCGCCGGCTTCGCCGCCCTGCTCGGTGCCGGCCCGGCACTCGCCGGCGCGGCGATGGCGGCAGCGATCTTTCTCTGGCTGCGGTTGATGGCCAAGGCGACGCTGCCGGCCGAGACGACGGCGCGCCTCGCCGAGCTGCAGTCGCGCATCCGCCCGCACTTCCTGTTCAACACGCTCAACACCGCGTTGACGCTGGTGCGGCTCGACCCGGCGAAGGCCGAGGGCGTGCTCGAGGATCTCGCCGAGCTGTTTCGTGTCGCCATCACCGAGAGCACCGATTCGGTCTCGCTCGGCGAAGAGGTCGACCTGGCGCGCCGCTACCTCGACATCGAGCAGATCCGCTTCGGCAGCCGCATGCACGTCGCCTGGGAGCTCGACGCGCAGGCCGCGTCGGCGCGCGTGCCGCCATTGCTCCTGCAGCCACTGGTCGAAAACGCCGTTCGCCACGGTGTCGAGCCGTCGCTCGAGGGCGGAGTGATTCGCGTGCGCACCAAGGTCAAGCTCGGCCGCGCCGTGCTGTCGATCGCCAACAGCGTGCCCAAGGAGCCGTCGCGGCCCGGGCACGGCATGGCGCTGAAGAACGTCCGCGAACGTCTGCGCCTGATGCACGACGTCGCCGCGCAGTTCGAGATGCGCCAGGACCAGGATGTCTTTCGAGTCCAGATCGTGGTGCCCCTATGAGTGCTGATCCTTTCCAAGTGATGTCCGATCCGTCCGATGCCCCGTTACGCGTGCTCGTCGTCGACGACGAGGAGCTCGCGCGAATGCGACTGAAGAGCCTGGTCGCCGAATGCGGCGAGCCAAGCGCGGTCGTCGTCGGCGAGGCGGCCAACGCGGCGCAGGCGCTGGTCTGGCTGGCGACACGCAGCTGCGACCTGCTGCTGCTCGATGTCCAGATGCCGGGCCGCGACGGCACCCAGCTCGCCGCCGAGCTGCGGACGCGAACGCCGGCGCCGGCGGTCGTCTTCGTGACGGCGCATCCGGAGCACGCGCTGCAGGCGTTCGATCTCGAAGCGGTCGACTATCTCACCAAGCCGGTCAAGCGAGAACGGCTGCAGGCGGCGCTGCGCCGTGTCGCGCAACGGCTCGGCGCACCGGTCAAGCCGGGCGGCGCCGTCAAGGTCGAGGAGGACGGCCCGGTGATCGTCGTCAGCGACCGCGGCCGCATCATCCGCGTCCCGGTGGCCGACGTGCTCTACATGAAGGCCGAGCTCAAGTACGTGACGCTGCGCACCGCGGAGCACACCCACGTCCTCGACGACTCGCTCGCCGAGCTCGCCGAGCGCCTCGGCGACCGGTTCCTCCGTGTCCACCGCAACGCGCTCGTCGCCAAGCGCGCCGTGCGCGCGCTCGAGCGCCGTGCGATCGCCGGCGAGAGCGCCGACGACGGCATGGAGGCCTGGGGCGTCTGCATCTCGCCGGTCAACGAGTGGCTCGCCGTCTCGCGCCGGCAGGTGGCGGCCGTGCGCGAGGCACTGATCGTCCCCGACCGCTAGGCTCCGAGGGTCGCGATCGAGGGGCCCGGTCCTCGCCATCGCGCCGGCTCAGAATGCAAGCGTGAACGCCCCCGGCGGTCCATCGCACCCGCGCCCTTCCGAGCGGCCGCTCGGGTGGATCGTCGCTGTGCTGGTCGTCGTCGCCGCGGTCGCGATCGTCGCCTGGAAATCGTTCGCCTCCGTCGATCGCGACGAGGCGAATCGGGGCCAGAGCACGGTCGTGTCCTCGCCGTCGATCGGCTCTGCGGCGACGTTGCCCGAGTCTGCGCCGCAGGATGCGGGGCTCGCGGCTGGTGGCGCGAGCGGCACCGAGCTGGTCGAGGTTTGCGGCGTCGGCTGGGTTCAGCCCGATGCGTCGGGCTCGATCGACGCGCCGCTGCGTTCCGTTCCCGACGTCGTCGCCAGTCAGCGCGCCTTGCTCGAGTCGCTGCGCCAGGACGGCGGCGAGCTCGGCATCGCGGTCGCAACGTTTCTGGAGCTGCACGGCGCGGGGCGCGGCGGCGCAGAGATCGATCCGGTCGTGTCGCTCTATTGCAAGCCTCCCGACTGCGCGTCGGTCGAAGAAGACCGCCAATTCGCGTCGACACGAATCGAGCAGGTCGCAAACCTGGCTTCGACGACGCGAGATCCTCGCGTCTACCAACTGGCGATGAACGCCTGCAGGTTCACCCCCTCGGCCGGCAGCTGTGCCTTGCTCAACACCGGGCAGTGGGCGCTCCTCGCCGAGGGCAACGCGGCGCCGTGGCTCGAGATCCTTCAGGATGCCTGGCATCGCGACGATGGCGCACAGATCAACGAAGCGCTTTACCGGATCGGCACGGCGGCCCGCTACGAAGGAGACTGGGCCCTTGCAGCCGGCCTGGTCGCCGACCGAGCCAAGGCGCGGGGCGCCGATCTCATTGCCGGCGAGTTGCTCGTGGTCGATGCGCTCTTCAAGGTGACCACGAACCCGGCCACGTTCCAGGCGATCACCAAGGTCTGCAGCGTCGCTGCACTTGCCGACGCGAACCGGCGCCAGGCCTGCGACAGCGCCGCTGCGACCTTGGCCGAACGCTCCGATTCCATGCTTGCCCTCGCGATTGGTGCCAATCTGGGACGACGCCTCGGCTGGTCGGACGATCGGGTCGACGCGATTCGCGGCCTGCAGTTCGCTGGCATGGCAATGCAGCAAGAAGGCGAGCCTGAGACTTCGCCTGAGAACATCCTCACTTGCGACGGCGCACGCCGGGTTCTCGCCCGGTTTTCGACCGTGGGCCGGGTTGGTGAGGTGCAGGCGGTGCGCGACTGGCTGAGCGCCACCGGCAAGCCGATCGCTCCCTTCGCGCTCCAGGCCCACGAGATGTTTCGCCGTCGCGACGAGTCCGAGGCGGCCCGTGCTGTGGCCGCTGCCGCGTCGGCAGCGGGCGTGGCCGTGCCGGTCATTGCTGCCCAGGCCGCGGCCGGTACAGCGTCGGCCAGCGCTGCCTCCGCCCCGACCGCCGCGACGTCGGCTGCCACCGATGCAGCGTCGGCCGCTGCCGCACCGGCGGCCACTGCGCCCCGCGTCGCCGGCTAGCCGGTGTTCCGCAAGCCCGCCGCGAGGCCGTTGATCGAGATCAGGATGCCGCGCTGGACGCGCTCCATGCCGGGATCGTTCTTGCGGCGCGCGCGGTAGCGCCGCATCAGCTCGACCTGGAGGTGATTGAGCGGGTCGAGATAGGGAAAGCGGTGCTCGATCGAGCGCGCGAGCGCCGGATTGCCGGCGAGGCGGTTGGCGCTGCCGGTGATGAGCGTCAGCGCCGCGTTCGTCCGCTGCCATTCTTCCTCGATGCGCGCAAAGATCCGCTTGCCGGCCTTGCGATCGTCGGCGAGGGCGGCGTAGCGTGCCGCGATCGCCAGGTCGCTTTTGGCGATCACCATGTCGAGGTTGGAGATCAGCGTCGCGAAGAACGGCCACTCGCGTGCCATCCGCTGCAGCAGCGCGACCTTCGCCTTGCGCGCGCGGCCGCTGCCGAGGAACGCCTCGATGCCGAGGCCGAAGCCGTACCAGCCGGGCAGGGCGACACGGCACTGGCCCCAGCTGAAGCTCCACGGTATCGCGCGCAAGTCCTCGATCGCGTGCGTTGCCTTGCGCGACGCGGGCCGCGAGCCGATGTTGAGCTCGGCGATCTCGCGGATCGGCGTCGCGCTGAAGAAGTAGTCGGCAAAGCCCGGCGTCTCGTAGACGAGCGCCCGGTACGCCGCCATGCTCGCGCCACTGATCGCCGCGGCCGCGTCGAGAAAGCTCTGCGGCGCCGAGCGCGTCGGCCGCAGCAGCGTCGCCTCCAAGGTCGCGGCGACGAGCGTCTCCAGGTTCCTGCGGCCGATCTCGGGCTGCGCGTATTTCGACGCGATCACTTCGCCCTGCTCGGTGAGACGGATCTGGCCGTTTACCGTGCCCGGCGGCTGCGCCAGGATCGCCTCGTAGCTCGGGCCGCCGCCGCGGCCGACGGTGCCGCCGCGGCCGTGGAAGAGACGAAGCAGGATGCGGTGCGAGCGGCCGAGCTCGGCGAACAGCGCGACCAGCGCGATCTCGGCGCAGTAGAGCTCCCAGTTGCTCGTGAAGGCGCCGCCGTCCTTGTTGCTGTCGCTGTAGCCGATCATGACGTCCTGCTCGGCGCCCGAGCGCTGCACCATCGCGGCGATGCCGGGCAAGGCGTAGTACTCGCGCATGATCGCCGCCGCACTGCGAAGGTCGCCGATCGTCTCGAACAGCGGCGAGACGATCAGCGCCGCCTTTGCGCCGTCGTCGAGCGTGCCGCGCACGAGGCCGGCTTCCTTCAGAAGCACCAGCACTTCGAGCAGGTCGCTGACGCTCTCGGTGTGCGAGATGATGCAGTGGCGCAAGGCCTCGCGGCCGAACCGGCCGAGCATCTCGGCGGCGGCCTCGAAGATCGCGAGCTCCTTCAAGCTCTCGGCGGTGTACGCGGTCGCGCGCTCGCTCTCGACCACGCGCAGCGGCCGCGCATCGGCGAGAACGCGCAGCAGAAGCGCACGCTTGGCCGCTTCGTCGAGCGCGGCGTAACGGGGCTCGATGCGCGCCGTGGCGAGCAGCTCGGCGACGACCGCCTCGTGCTTGTCCGAGCTCTGCCGAAGATCGACCGTCGCGAGATGGAAGCCGAACACCTGTGCCGCGCGGATCAGCGGCGCGAGCCGCGGCCGCACCAACGCTTCGGCGTGATGCGATGCGAGCGACGCCTCGATGATGCGCAGGTCGGCAAGGAAGTCGCTCGCGGCTGGATAGGGATCGCGTGGCGCGACCGCGTGGCGCAGTGCCTCGGCTCCGGTCAGCGCGTGCAGCGTTGCCGCGAGCCGGGCATAGACGCCGATCAGCGCCCGCCGGTACGGCTCGTCGGCACGGTGCGGGCTGGCGTCGCCCGAGGCGTCGGCGAGGCGGGCGAGCGCCGGCGTCACCGGCTGCAGCGTCGCCGAGTTGGAGAGCTCGGCACCGAGCTCGTGCACCTCCGTCAGGTAGTGGCGGAGCGCCGTTTCGGCCTGGCGCGCAAACGCGGTGCGCAATGTCGCCGCGTCGACGAACGGGTTGCCGTCGCGATCGCCGCCGATCCATTGGCCCATGCGAAAAAAGCTCGCGATCGCGCGCCCCGGCAGCGCCGCCTCGACGTCGCGGTAGAGGATCGGGATCTGGGTCAGGAAGGTCGCGCGGTAGTAGCTGAGCGCGTTGTCGATCTCGTCTTCGACCGTCAGCTTCGCCGTCCGCAGCATGCGCGTCTGCCAGAGCTGGGTGACGCGCGCCCTGAGCAGCGCCTCGTTGTCGGCGAGCTCGCGCGCGCTTGCGCTCGGCGATCGTGCCGCCAGCAGCTCGGCGATCGCACGCTCGGCATCGAGGATGCTCTTGCGCTGGACCTCGGTCGGGTGCGCGGTCAGCACCGGCGAGATGAAGGCGCGCTCGAGCATCGCCGCGATGCGGTCGGCACCGATGCCGCGCCGCGCCAGCCGCTGGAACGCCAGCGGCAGCGAGCCTTCCTGCAGGTGACCCTGGCGCTCGTGGACGGCGCGGCGGCGCAGGTGGTGGCGGTCTTCCGCGATGTTGGCCAGGTGCGAGAAATAGCTGAAGGCGCGGATCACGCTCACGGTTCGCTCGCCGCTCAGCCGCGCAAGCAACCGGTCAAGGTCGCGGCCGGCGCCCTTGTCGCGCTTGAGCCGGTAGGCAACGGCGAGTTGCCGGATGCGCTCGACACGCTCGTACGCAGCCTCGCCTTCCTGCTCGCGGAGGACGTCGCCGAGAATTCTGCCGAGCAAGCGGATGTCGTCGACCAGCGGCTGGTTCTTCTGCGCCGCACGCGCGGCTTCGCGGTTGATCTTGGCCATCGAGCGCGATGATGCAGGAGACGTGCCTGCTAGGATGATCCGCATGGCCGAATCGATCGTCATCGCCACCCGCGAGAGCCGTCTCGCGCTCTGGCAGGCGGATCATGTGCGGGCGCTGCTCATGCGTTCGGGCGACGTCGACGTCACGCTGCTGCCGATGACGACCAAGGGCGACCAGATCACCGATCGGACGCTGGCCAAGGTCGGCGGCAAGGGCCTGTTCGTCAAGGAGCTCGAGACCGCGCTCGCCGATCGCCGCGCCGACATCGCCGTCCACTCGCTGAAAGACGTGCCGATGGACTTGCCACCGGGGTTCGCGCTCGCCGCGGTGCTTCCGCGCGAGGATGCGCGCGACGCCTGGGTCTCGAACCGCTTCGCGTCGCTCGCCGCGCTCCCGGCCGGTGCCGTCGTCGGCACGTCGAGCCTGCGCCGCGTCGTCCAGCTCGCTGCGTTGCGTCCCGACCTGCGGATCGAGCCGCTGCGCGGCAATCTGGACACGCGTCTCCGCAAGCTCGACGAGGGGCATTACGACGCGATCGTCCTCGCTGCCGCCGGACTCATCCGCCTCGGCGCCGCTGATCGCCTTCGGGCCCGCTTCGAGACCACCGAGATGCTGCCGTGCGCCGGCCAGGGCGCGCTCGCGATCGAGACCCGGGCCGACGCCGGCGCGCTGCTGGCGCGCCTGCAGGCGTTCACCGACCCACCGACACGGCTGGCGGTGGCCGCCGAACGGGCGGTATCGCGGGCACTCGGCGGCAGCTGCAGCATGCCGCTCGCCGCACATGCGTGCTGGCAGGGTGACAGACTCGTCCTCGACGCTGCGGTCGGTCACCCGGCCGATCGCTCGGCGCCGCTCTTGCGGAGCCGAAGCACGGGCCGCGCCGGCGACGAGCGCGCCGCCGAGTCGCTCGGCACCGACGCCGCCCAGGCGCTGCTCGCGGCCGGCGCGGCACCGTACCTCGCCGCGGCGGAGCGCCTCGCGGCAGCGGATCCGTGAGCGCGGCGCGGTCCCTGCGCGTTCTCGTCACGCGCCCGGCGGCGCAAGCGGCGGTCTGGGTCGACCGGCTGCGCCAGCGCGGCATCGACGCGGAAGCACTGCCGTTGATCGAGATCGCGGCCACCGACGACGTGGCACCGCTCGATGCGGCCTGGCAGGCGCTCGCGACGTTTCGGCTCGTCGTCTTCGTCAGCGCCAACGCAGTCGAGCAGTTCTTTGCCGTCCGGCCCGAAGGGGCGACGTGGCCCGAGGGCGTCGACGCCGGCGCGCCGGGTGCCGGCACCGCCGAAGCGCTGCGCGCCGCTGGCTGCCCACAAGCGGCGATCGTCAGCCCGCCGGCCGATGCCGGGCAGTTCGACTCCGAGGCGCTCTGGGATCGTCTCCACGGCCGCGATTGGAACAACGCGCGCGTCCTCGTCGTGCGCGGTGACGGCGGCCGCGACTGGCTCGCCGAGCGCCTCGTCGAGCGCGGCGCGCGGGTCGAGATGATCGGCGCGTATCGACGCGTCGCGCCGACGTTTGCCGGCGCCGCGCGCGAGCGCCTCGAGGCGGCCGCGGAAAGCGCAGACGTCGTCTGGCTGTTCAGCAGCTCGGAAGCGATTGCCAATCTCGCGCGCGCCGCGGGCAGCGACCGCTGGCGCAGCGCGCGCGCCATCGCGACGCATCCGCGTATCGCGGCGCGGGCGCGCGCGCTCGGCTTCGGCGTCGTCCGCGAGGCCGGTGCAGCGATCGATGCAGTGGTCGCCTGCATACAATCGATCGAACCGTGAACGACGCACCCTCGCCGGCCTCCCAGCAACGCGAGCTCGCTTCTTCGCCGGATTCCTCCGCCTCCTCATCTGCCGAAGGCGCGGCCGCCGCCGCGCCGGGCACCGCACCCGCCGTCGCTGCCGATCCGGCGCCGCTGCGCGGCACGCGTGCGCTCTCGCTCGCCATCCTCGTCCTCGCGCTGCTCGCCATCGTCGCCATCGTCTTTGCCTGGCGTGCCGACCAGCGCGTTCGCAGCAGCGAGCGCGAACTGGTCAGGCGGCAAGAGGACAGTGCCGTGCTCGTCACCGAGGCGACCCTCCTCGCCCGGCAGGCGCAGGAAGGGGCACGCGACGCGGCGGCGAAGGTCGCTCTGCTCGAGGCGAGGCTCAATGAAGTCGCGCTGCAGCGCGGCCAGCTCGAGGCGCTCGTGCAGTCGGTCGCCCGGTCGCGCGACGACAACCTCGTCGCCGACAGCGACGCGGCCTTGCGCGCGGCGCTGCAGCTCAGCGCGCTGACCGGCAGCGCCGAGCCGATCGTCGCCGCGCTGAAGCAGATCGACGATCGTTTCGCGAGCGCCGATCAGCCACGCCTCGAAGCGGTGCGCCGCGCGATCGCGCACGACCTCGTTCGCGTCAAGGCGGCGAGCGTCGCCGACGTCGCGACGCTCTCGATCAAGCTCGACGAAGCCGTCCGCATGGTCGACGAGCTGCCGTTGCTCTCCGCCGCCGAGCCGCGACGCGATCTGGCACGCGCGCCGGCGGTGCGGGCGAGCGCTGCGGCGCCTGCGTCGGCGCCATCGTCGGCAGCGGCGGCCTTTGGCGGCTGGCTGTCGCGCGGCTTCGGCGACGCCGGTCGCAGCATCGCCGAGAGCACATGGGCCGAGATCCGTTCGCTCGTCCGGATCACGCGCATCGACCATCCCGAAGCGATGCTCGTCGCTCCGGACCAGGCGTTCTTCCTGCGCGAGAACCTGAAGCTGCGGCTGCTGAACGCACGGCTGTCGCTGCTCGCGCGCCAGTTCGACGCGGCGCGCGCCGACGTCCGCTGGGTCACGGGAGCGATCGAGCGCTATTGCGACCGTTCGTCGAAGCGCACCCAGATCGCGCTCGACCTGCTGGTCCAGGTCGTGCAGCAGGCGCACCAGGCGGAGCCGGCGCGTCCCGACGAGACGTTCGCCGCGCTGGCTGCGGTCGGCGCGCGATAGCCACATCGAGCGACGCGTGCGTCTCGCGATCTGGTTCGTCCTGCTGTTCGCGGTCGCTGTCGTCGCCGCCACGACGTTCGGCACCAACGATGGGCTGGCGAGCTTTTATTGGGGCGAGTGGCGTCTCGACCTCTCGCTCAACTTCTTCGTGCTGATGCTTGTCGGCACGTGCTTCCTGCTCGTCGCCGTGATCCAGGCGATCAGCTCGCTGATCGGCCTGCCGCGCCGAGCGCGCGAGTGGCGCACCGCCCGCCGCGACAGGACGGGCCAGGCGGCGCTGCGCGATGCGCTCGCGCAGTACTTCGGCGGCCGCTACACCCGGGCGCAGAAGTCGGCGCAGCGCGCGCTCGCGATTCAGGCGGAAACGCCGGAGCTCGCGCAGGACAACGAATTCACGGTCCTCGGCCATCTGCTCGCTGCCGGCAGTGCGCATCGCGTACAGAACCGGGCAGTGCGCGACGAGGAGCTGCGCCGTGCGTTCGAGCTCTCGCAGCGAAGCCCGGCGGCGCGCCCGGCGGAAGAGGGCGCGCGTCTGCTTGCCGCCGAATGGGCGCTCGACGACCGCGACGCGGCGCGTGCGATCGAGTTGCTCAACGCCTTGCCGCACGGCGTCGCGCGGCGGACCCATGCGTTGCGGCTGAAGCTGCAGGCGGCGCGCCTCGGCCGGCAGCCGCAGGAGGCGCTGAGGACCGCGCGCCTGCTCATCAAGCACCAGGGATTCTCGGATGTCGCCGCCGCCGGGCTGGTTCGCTCGCTCGCGTTCGAAGCGCTCGACGCCGTCCACGACATCGATCAGTTGCGCCGTCTCTGGCTGTCGTTCGATTCCGCGGATCGGCGCGATCCGTTCATCGCGGCGCGCGCCGCGTCGCGAGCGAGCGCGCTCGGCACAGACGACGATGCGCGCGCGTGGCTGCGACCGCTCTGGGACGCCATCTCCGAACTCGCGCCGGAGGAGCGCTCGGTCGTCGCCGAGGCGCTCGCCGGTGCGGCAGACGGAATCGGGCCGGAGTGGCTGCCACGACTCGAATCGGCATCGCAGGCGCTGCCGCGCGACGGTGCGATCGCGCTCGCTGCAGGCAGCGCGCTCGCGGCGCGCGGCCTGTGGGGCAAGGCCAGGGCCCTGCTTGAGCAGGCGGCCGGTGACCTCGCGTTACCGACCTCGACGCGGCGCAAGGCCTGGATCGCGCTCGCCGAGCTGGCGACGCGAGAGGGCGACGCGACGCGCGCTGCCAAGTGCTACGAAAGCGCGGCACGTCTCGGATGAACGGTTTTCACTGGTCGCGCCGGTCCTGTCATGGCGCCGTCGAGGGTTGAGCCCGAGCGGGGTCGATTGAACGCCACTGCGCAGGCCCCGCAATCCCGGGATTGGAGTCCGTGCGGCGCCGTCGTTCAATCTCGAGGCCCTCACTGCACGGCCCACGGCGCCGCGACTGTTTGCGATGCGAGCCTCGTTGCTCATTGTTCTTCTCGTGTTCGCCGCCCCGGTCCCCGGCGCGGCGGTGCGTGCGACGGCGAGCGCGACCGTCGTCGTGCCTGTCGATCTTGCCCTGGCCACGTCAGGCTCGGCGAACGCCGTTTCGGTTTCGATCGAACGTGATGCGTCCTATGCGCATATCACCGTCGCTTTCAATTGAACTCAGGTCCTACGGGACGCAGCTTGCGCCATCGGCTTCGACGAGTGGTGGCGTCAAGGCAGAGCAGTTCGCGCTGCTACAATTGCGAGCTCGGCGGCTGTAGCTCAGTTGGATAGAGTACTTGGCTACGAACCAAGGGGTCGTGGGTTCGAATCCTGCCAGCCGCGCCAATTTTTCTTCCTCTCAGATCAACGGCCTAGCTGCTGACGCATCGAGGCCGTTTTTCTGTCCGGGGATCTCGATGCCCATTCGGCGCAACGTTCTCGCCGGCTTCCCGGCGTGATCCCGGTCGTGCCGGCCGGGCCCTGACCGCCCGCGGGTACTGGGCCTCCTGAGCCCGTTTTCGCGTCCCGAGTGCGGGCGCGACGTTCTTGTCGAGGCGCTGCTCGACCTCGGCTACGTGAAAGACCGGGACGACGCGCTGGTCGAGCGCCTGGTGTGACTTTCTAGGCGTCGATCTGCCGGTCGTTTCCTCCCGGGTGCCGCCCCTGCGGTACCGTGCCCTCGACACCGCGATCCCGTGTCGTCGGCCGAGCTCGCGGTGCGACGCACCCGGCGTGATCGGCGTCGGCCCACGGAGGTGTCGCAATCGCAGGGCAAGCATGGCTGGAGACCGCGAGACATTGAACCGCCCTGAGAGCCCCGCTGCCGCGGTTCCCCAGCTCGCGGCTGCATCTGCGGGCATGCCGAGCAGCCGCGATGGCAGGACGGTTGCGCGATCCATCCCGCCTGACAGCGCGAATGGCGGCGTCCCTGGTCGCCGCCGCTCGTGGCCAGTACTGACGGTGTTTGCTCTGATCGTCGCGTTGCAACTGCTGGTCGCCGCAATCAGCATCAATCTTCTTTCCGCGGTCCGCGCCTATGTCGCCGGCGAGAGCCTCTACTCCAAAGGCCAAAAGGACGGACAGATCCATTTGATCGACTATGCGGAGTACCACCGCGAAGAAGACTATCAGCGCTTTCTCGCGGCGATTGCCATCCCTCTCGGTGATCGCGTCGCCAGAGAGGAACTTCAGAAGGCCGATCCCAACTATTCAGTGGCGCGCCAGGGCCTGCTCGAGGGGGGCTCCGAGGACGGTGACATCCCCGGAATGATCCACCTCTTCCGCATGTTCCACAGAACGCCGCTGATGGCAGGCGCCATCACTACTTGGACCGAAGGGGACTCCGTCATCGAGCAGATGCGCCTGCTCGCTGTCGCGGCGCACGAGCAGGCCGTCGTCGGGAATCTGCGATCGGCGGCCGTCACCGAAATGCGCGATCAGGCACTTCGTCTCAACAAAAGGCTGACCGAGCTCGAGAAGAACTTTTCCGTGCAGCTCGGCGATGCCGCGCGTCGGAGCCAACGCCTGTTGCTCGGGTTGAACCTCGCGCTCGCTGTGCTGCTCGGGCTCACCGGGCTGACGTTCGTCCGTTACAGCTCCAGGGTTCAGGCGGCGACTGAGGACGAAGTGAGGCGGCGCCAGGAGTCGCTGCAACGCCTTCTCGATTCGTCGGCCGAAGGTCTCTACGGTGTCGACACGGCGGGACGCTGTACGTTCATCAACCGCGCCGCTCTCGAGATGCTCGGCTATGCCAGGGAAGCCGACTTGCTCGGACGTGACATCCACGCCCTGATCCACCATTCCTACGCCGATGGTCGGCCGAGGCCGGCCGACGAGTCGCGGATCACCCAGGCTTGCCGTCAAAGGCGTGAGCTGCACGTCTTCGACGAGGTGTTCTGGCGTTCCGACGGCACTTCGTTTCCGATCGAATACTGGTCGCATCCGATGTTCAAGGATCGCCGGCACGACGGCGCGGTCGCGACGTTCTTCGACATCACCGAGCGGCTGCACCTGCAGGCAGCGTTGCGCCAGGGCGAGGTCCGCATCGCTGGCCTGGTCGATGCGGTCAACGACGCGGTGATCACGATCGACGCGCGCGAACGGGTCGTTCTGTTCAACCGCGCAGCCGAACGTCTGTTCGGCGTCTCGCCGAGCGAGGCGATGGGAAGCAACGTCGAACGCTTCATTCCGAAGCGGCCGCGGAACGGCGCGTATCGGTCGCTGCGAGGATTCCACTCGGGCGACCAGGGAGTCAGTCCGGGTGCCGCGGTGGTGGAGCTGATCGGCAGCAGGTCGGATGGCGAGGAGTTTCCGCTCGAGGCATCGGTGTCGTCGCTCGATACCGATCGCGGCGTGCTCATCACCGCCGTCCTGCGCGACGTCACAGACCTTAAGACGGCGCGCGCCGAGCGGCAAGCGCGCGAAGCGCTCGAGGCATCGAGTCGCGCAAAGACTGAGTTCCTGTCGCGCATGAGTCACGAGCTGCGGACACCGCTGAACGCGGTCCTCGGCTTTTCGCAGCTCCTTCGGCTCGATGCCGTTCGGCCGCCAACCCAACAGCAACTCGAGCGTATCCAGCACATTGAGAATGCCGGTGCGCACCTGCTCGCGCTTGTCAACGACGTGCTCGACCTGTCGCGGGTCGATTCCGGCCAGATGACCGTGAGACTCGAGCCGGTTTCGCTGGGGACGATCACCGACGACGCCCTGGCGATGGTGGTGCCGCTGGCAACGCAGCAGGGCGTTGAGCTGAAGATGGTCGGGGCAGAGGGCGAAAAGTCGATCGACGCAGAAGGCATTCGGGTTTCCGCCGACCCTGTCCGGCTACGCCAGATTCTGGTCAATCTTCTCAGCAACGCAGTCAAGTACAACCGGCCCGGTGGCAGTGTGCGGGTCGGCTGGCGGTTCGACGATCAACGTTGTTGCCTGCGAATCGAAGACACCGGGATCGGAATGAGCTCCGAAAAGCTGGCGTGCCTGTTCGAGCCGTTCAATCGTCTGGGGGCCGAGAGCTCGTCGATCGAAGGGACGGGCATCGGCCTCGTGCTCTCGAGGCGGCTGGCCGAGCTGATGCAGGGCGAGTTGCACGTCGAGAGCGAAGTCGGCCGAGGCACGGTCGCCACGCTCACGCTCGCGCTGTCCGACGGGCCTTCGGTGTGGGCCAGGAGCGCGTCTCCGCCCAGCCAGCATGGGGGGCTCGAACAGCCGCTGCGCGTCCTTTACGCGGAAGACAATGAGGTCAACGTCGAACTCGTTCGCCAGGTCGTCCAGCTGCGACCCTCGATCGTGTTCGACGTCGCGCTCAACGGCACGGCGGCCGTCGGCCAGGCGCGACGCGACCCGCCGGACTTGATGCTGGTCGACATGAACCTCGGCGACATGACGGGAATCGAGCTTGCGCGCACCCTGAGGGCGCATCCGGCGACAAGGGATGTTCGCCTCGTCGCCTTGTCGGCGGATGCGTTGCCGGAACAGATCGGTGCTGCCTTGCGCGCGGGCTTCGAGGGTTACCTGACGAAGCCGATCAACTTCCGTGATCTGCTCGGCGTTCTCGACGGCTGTTCCGCCGGCCGATCGCTCGACCCGGCTTGACGCCGTGGCAGCCGATCGGCTGCATGCCGCTCAGGCGGAGCTCTTGGTCGTGCGCTCGATCCACTGCGCAAATGCGGCCAGGAACTTGTCGGTGAACTGCTTCATCTCGGGCTTTCTGATCGCCCCCGACTCGTCGAACAGGTCGCCCGCGCCCCCGATGTAGGCTTCGGGTTGCGGCATGGTCGGCATGTTGAGGAACACCAGCGACTGGCGCAGATGATGGTTGGCGCCGTAGCCGCCGATTGCGCCGGGCGAGACCGAGACCACGGCCGCCGGCTTGCCGTTCCATGCGCTTTGGCCGTAGGGTCGAGAGGCGATGTCGATTGCGTTCTTCAGGACGCCGGGGACCGAGCGGTTGTATTCGGGCGTCACGAAGAGAACGGCATCCGCGTCGGCGACTTTCTTCTTGAATGCGGCCGATGCCGGCGGCGGCTGGGCGTCGTCGTCCTGGTTGTAGAGCGGCAGCTGGCCGATCTCGATGATCTCGAGCGAAAGCTGCGCCGGTGCGGCGGCGGCGAACGCCCTGGCCAATTTGCGGTTGAACGACTCCTTGCGCAAGCTGCCGACGATGACGGCGACGCGGCGGGGGCTGGTCATAGGGATCCTTTCAGAAGGGAGATGAGGTCGCGGCAGAATCTATCGCCAGCGTGGGCTGGTCATCTTGCCATGTCATGAACAAGGCTTTCACCCGCGAAGTCGACCGCGACGACGAGGACGACCCCGACGCCGAGGCCGACGCGCCAGTTCTTCCGCAGGGCGCCAAGAACTACATCACCGCCGCCGGCTACCGGCGCTTGCGGGAGGAGCTGATGGCGCTCCTGGACGACGAGCGGCCGAAGATGGTCGAGACGGTCTCGTGGGCGGCGAAGAACGGCGATCGCTCGGAGAACGGCGACTACCTCTACGGCAAGAAGCGGCTGCGCGAGATCGACCGACGGATCCGCTTTCTGACCAAGCGGCTCGACATCGCCGAGGTCGTCGACCCGACCGTGCATCAAGGCATTGAACAGGTGTTCTTCGGCGCCACCGTGCGCTTCGCGAGCAACCACGGCGAGGAGCGGACGATCCGCATCCTCGGCGTCGACGAGGCCGAGAGCGCTCGCGGCGAGGTGAGCTGGATCGCGCCGATCGCCCGCGCGCTGCTGAAGGCTCGCGTCGGCGACGAGGTTCGGCTGGTGACGCCGCGCGGCGTCGAGACGATCGAGATCCTCGAGGTTCGCTATCCGGCGTCGTCGGCGTCCTGAGTGGCGGCTCAGGGCTTGATGCGCGCGACCCGCAGCACCGCGGCCGAGCGCTTCAGCGTTCGCATCACGTCGGCCAGATGCAGCCGGTCACGGACGCTGAGCAGGAGCATCAGCTCGGTCGTCTCGCTGGCCTTCTCGGTGCCCATGTCGATGTGCGTGATGTCGGCCTCGGCGTGACTGACCGCGGACGCGACCTGCGCCAGCACGCCCTTGCCGTTCTTGACCAGCAGCGAGACCGCGGTCTCGAACGACCGCGTCGGCTGCTCGGCCCAATCGACGCGCATCCAGCGCTCGCTGTCGCGCTCGAGGAGGCGCTTGCCGACGCTGCAATCGGCGGTGTGCACGGTCAACCCTTCGCCGCGGCCGAGGTTGCCGACGATCGCATCGCCCGGGATCGGCCGGCAGCAGAGTGCGAGCTGGACCGAGGCACCTTCGCTGCCGTCGATCAGCACCAGGCCCTGCGAAGGCACCGAGTCGTCGACGGCGGCGTAGCGGCCCATCGTCAGCGCCAGCGCGCCGGCGCGCACGCCGCCTTCGGCGAGCAGTCGCGCGAGCCGCGTCGCGACGATGGTTGCGATCTTGCGGCCGACGCCGATGTCGACGAACAGGTCGGCGCGGGTCTTGTTGCCTGTCCAGCGCAGGAGCTGCTGCCAGATCGCAGCGCCGGGGCCTTCCTCGGACGGCAAAGTCAGTCCCTCGGCGCGCATCGCCTGGGCGAGCATCTTCTCGCCCAGGCTCTGCGACTCTTCTTGCTCCATGTTCTTCAGGTAATGCCGGATCTTGGAGCGGGCGCGGCCGGTGACGACGAAGTTCAGCCAGGCGGGGTTGGGGCGTGCGTTCGGCGCACCGATGATCTCGACCACGTCGCCGCTCTTCAGCTCGACGCGCAGCGGCACCGGCTCGCCGTTGACATTGGCGGCAACGCAGTGGTCGCCGACGTCGGTGTGGATCGCATAGGCGAAGTCGACCGGCGTCGCCCCCCGCGGCAGGGCGAGGATCTTCGACATCGGCGTGAAGACGTAGACGGCGTCGGGGTAGAGGTCGATCTTGACGTGTTCGAGGAACTCGCCGGCGTCGCGGGTCTCGTCCTGGATGTCGAGCAGCGACTGCAGCCAGAGCGCGCCGAGGCGCTGCGCCTCGGTGCCTTGCGCGGGGCCGTCGTCGTGCTCCTTGTAGAGCCAGTGCGCGGCGATCCCTTTCTCGGCGACGGCGTGCATCGGCTCGGTGCGGATCTGGAATTCGACCGCGGTGCCGAGCGGGCTGACGAGCGTCGTGTGCAGCGACTGGTAGCCGTTCGCCTTCGGGATCGCGATGTAGTCCTTGAAGCGGCCGGGCACCGGCTTCATCAGCTGATGCAGGACGCCGAGCGCCATGTAGCACTCGGGCAGGGTGCGAACGACGATGCGAAAGCCGAAGATGTCGTTGACCTGCGCGAACGACAGGTGCTTCTCGCGCATCTTGGTATAGACCGAATAGAGCGTCTTCTCGCGGCCGAAGATCTGCGCCTTCAGCTTGGCGGCCGCGAACGCCTTCTCGACGTCTTTCTGGATTCGGTCGACGAGGTCGCGCCGGTAGCCGCGCGCCTTCTGCACCGCCTTCGAGAGAGCCGCCTCGCGCCACGGCTTCAGGTGCTTGAACGAAAGCTCCTGCAGCTCGCGGTAGGTCTGGTTGAGGCCGAGGCGGTGCGCGATCGGGGCGTAGATCTCGAGCGTCTCGGCGGCGATCCGGGTCCGCTTGGTGGCGTCGACCGCCTCCATCGTCTGCATGTTGTGCAACCGGTCGGCGAGCTTGACGAGGATGACGCGAACGTCGCGCGTCATCGCCAGCAGCATCTTGCGAAACGACTCGGCCTGCGACTCCTCGCGGGTCGAGAAGCGCAGCTTGTCGAGCTTGGTGAGGCCGTCGACGAGATCGGCGGTCGGCGCGCCGAAGCGCTCGATCAGCTCGGCCTTGCTGATGCCGCAGTCCTCCATCGCGTCGTGCATCAGCGCCGCCATGATCGCCTGGACGTCGAGCTTCCAGTCGGCGCACAGGCCCGCGACGGCGATCGGATGCGTGATGTAGGGCTCGCCCGAGGCGCGGAACTGGCCGAGGTGCGCCTCGTCGGCGAACCGGTACGCCTCGCGAACGCGGCGGATGTCTGCGGCGTCGAGGTAGTCGAGCTTGACGGTGAGGGCCGCGAACGAGGCGGCGGCGGCGTCGCCGGGGCTGAGCGGGTGCGGCGCGGGCGCAGGCGGGCGCTTCCGAGGTGCCGCTTTTGCACCTGGCACGGCGGTCGAACTGCGCGCAACCATGCCCGAATTTAGCGCGGATCGGATGCCGGCACTGCCGCCGGCAGAGCCTGCGGTCATCGCAGGTCTAGCGAGCGGTCGCTTCGACCGCCGGCGACGGCAGGAACGAGAAGCTCGCTCCCTAGACGGGGACCTTCTTCAGCATCTCGATGCCGACCTCGCCGGCCGCGATCTCGCGCAGCGCGGTGACGCCCGGCTTGTTCTTGGTCTCGACCTTGGGCGCGTGGCCCTGGCTCAGCATGCGCGCGCGGTAGGTGGCCGCGAGGACGAGCTGGAACCGGTTCGGAATCTTGACGAGACAGTCTTCGACGGTGATGCGAGCCATGACGATACCGGGCAAATAGAGCGGCTACGGGAGGTCGAGCGCGGCGAAGATCACGGGCCGTGCCCGTCGAAGCGCAGCGTACTTGAGCCGCTGCGAGTGGACGATCGCCTTCAGGTCGAAGAGGGCCGTCTCGAACAGGGCATTGATTATAACGAAGTCGAATTGGTCCGCTTTCGAGACCTCGACCCGGGCATTGGCCATGCGCTGCGCGATCACCGCCGCGTTGTCTTCGCCGCGACGTTGGAGCCGCAACTGAAGCTCGTCCCAGCTCGGCGGCAGGATGAAGATGAGCACCGCGTTGGGGTAGAGCTGCTTGATCTGCAGCGCGCCCTGCCAGTCGATTTCGAGCAGGACGTCGTGGCCACCGGTGATCCTCTCCTCGATCGCGCCGCGCGAAGTGCCGTAGAGGTGGCCGTGGACCTCCGCCCACTCGACGAACTCGCCGGCGGCGATCATCGAGCGGAACGTCGCTTCGTCGACGAAGTGGTATTCGCGGCCTTGCTGGTCCTGGCCCCGGGGCTTGCGCGTCGTGTGCGAGATCGACAGCGTCAAGTGCGAGTCGAGCTCGAGCAGCGCCTTGACGAGGCTCGACTTGCCGGTGCCGCTCGGCGCGGCGACGGCGTAGAGATTGCCCGGGTAGTCCATGCGCGAGCAGTTTAAGTGCCGGGCCGGGACGGCTGCCCGGCCGCCGCGACCGGCGCGCGCCTTTTGTCGCGGCTAGGGCGTGAAACCGTAGAGCTCGGCCGGGTTGTCGACCAGCGTCTTTCGTCGCGTCGCGGGCTCGGCGATGCAATCGAAGGCCCACGCGAGCATCGATGCGCTGCTCGGCGGCGGGTTGCGGTTCGGATGCGGCCAGTTGCTTGCCCAGAGGCACCGCTCGGGGAAGCGCTCGGCGACGAGCCGGGCGATCCATGCGATGTCGCCGTAGCCGGGTGGGCCGCTGCGCGAGCTTTCGTACGGCGCCGAGATTTTGAGCCAGCACGAGCCACCGTCGAGCAGACGGAGGAGCGAGCGCACCGCGTCGCCGTCCGGCGTGACCGGGCCGAGGAAGCGGCCGACGTGGTCGACGACGAGCCGGCACGGCAGACGCCGCAGCATCGCCTCGTGCTGAGGCAGCTCGCGGCCATCGAGCTGCAGGTCGATGTGCCAGCCGAGCGCGCCGATGCGGGCCGCCGTGGCTTCGAGCGCCGACCACGGCAGCACGCCACCGGGCAGCATCATGAAGCGAACGCCGCGTACGCCCGCGGCGTCCATGCGCTCGAGCTCATCCTCGGCAATGTCGGCCGCGACGACGACGATCGCGCGTGCGCCGGCGCCGAGCGCCGCGAGCGCGGCGAGGGTGCAGCGGTTGTCCAAGCCATAGCCGGTCGGCTGGACGACGACGACCCGCTCGAGGCCGAGCTCGCGTTGCACTTCCCGATAGGCTGCCGCCGGCGCGTGCGGTGGCTGGAAGGTCGCTGTCGGCGCGAGCGGCCAGGCATCCTCGTAGACATGCATGTGGCAGTCGCATGCGCCCGGCCACAGCGCGGCCGCGATCAAGCGATGTCTCCCGCGCCTGCGGCGAGCGACCGCTGCCGCTCGCGCCAGCGCCGCGCATGCGTCGCGTTGACGGCGCCGCGCGGCAGCTCGCCCGCCAGCAGCTGTCGCAGTTGCTCGACGGTCTCGAGCGCCTGATGCTCGATCGCCGCGAGCGTCAGGCCGCCGATGTGCGGGGTGGCGATCACGCGCGGATGACGCGCCAGCGCCGGCATCGGCATCTGGTCCGGCGCGCGGCCGACGTCAAGGGCGCAGCCGCCGAGCTGGCCTGAGTCGAGTGCGGCGAGGAGCGCCGCGTCGTCGACCAGCTCGCCGCGCGCGGCGTTGATGAAGAAGGCGCCGCGGCGCATGGCCGCGAAGGCGGCCGCGTCCAGCAAGTTCTCGGTCTCGGCGTTGGCCGGCGCGAGGCAGACGACGAAGTCCGATTCGGCGAGAAGGGCGGCAAGCGGCAGCTGCCGAACCTGCTCGCGATGACTCTCGGGCAGATCCAGCGTCGTCGTCACGACGCGCATGCCGAAGGCGAGCGCGAGATTGGCCAGATACTGGCCGATCTGGCCGAGGCCGATCACGCCGAGCGTCGAGCTGCGCAGCTCGCGGCCCATCACCGGTGCCGGCGGTCGGTTGGCGTGATACGCCTCCGCGTAGCAGCCGATGCCCCGGCCGAGGTCGATCATGGCGGCGACGATCCACTCCGCGACCGCGGCGACGTAGCCCGGGGTCGCCTGCGTCACGAGGACGCCGTGCGCGCTCGCCGCGCCGACATCGACGCTGCGGATGTCGACCGCGCAGCGGATGAACGCGAAGAGCTCGGGCAGCTCGCGAAAGAGCGCCTCGGGTCCGGCAGTCTGCCGGTAGGCGATCAGCGCGTCGCAGCCGCTTGCCGCGGCGACGAGCTCGACCAGCGCCAGCTCGCGCGGTTCGGGGTTGAAGCGCACCTCGGCGATCGCCTGCAGCGCAGCCGTCGCCTTGGCGCCGAAGTAGGAATCCAGCTTGTCGCGCGGATGGCTGACGAAGACCGTGCTCATCGCTTGCGCCGCGGCTTTGCTGTCGCCCCGGAATCGTCGTGCGCAGCCCTGTCGGCGGGCGGCGCGGCGACCGACTCGCGCCCGATCAGGCCGGTCGGCGTGAAGACGATCTCGTGGCCGCTCGCCGCCGGGTCGGGGTCGCTGCCGATCGCCCGCTCGGCCATCGCTCGTGCCATCGCCGGCACCGGCAGCTGCACCGTGGTCAGCATCGGGTTCGAAAGCGCGGCGAGGCACACGCCGTCGATGTCGACCACCGAGACATCGTGCGGAACTCGCAGGCCGCGTCGCGCAGGCCCGCCATCAGGCCAGGCGCCATCAGATCGTTGAGGGCGACAACCCCGGTCGGGGGCGCGCGCAACATTGCGATCTGCCGCGCGGTGACGCGGCCGACCTCGGCGATGACCGAGTGGCCGCATTCGTTCAGCGGGCCGCCGTCGAGGACGTGCGCGCACCGCTTCAGCCCAGCGGCTTCGGCGGCGGCATGGAAGCCCGCGATCTTGGCGCTGCGGCTCATCGTCATTCCGGCGACGGTGACGAAGGCCAGGCGCCGGTGACCCTGGACGACGAGATGGTTGATGGCGAGGCGCGCCGCTTCGAAGTTGTCGGGCATGACTGGGCAACGCGCGAGCGCTGGCACCGGGTTTTCCCGTTTCGCTATTCGACGTTCTGAACCTGCTCGCGCAGTTGCTCGATCGCGACCTTCATGTCGACCGAGATCGTCGTCATCTCGATCGACGATGACTTCGAGCCGAGCGTGTTCGCTTCGCGCAGCAGCTCCTGAATGATGAACTCGAGGCGCTTGCCGATCTCGCCGCCCCCTGCCAGCAGGCGCGCGATCTCGTCGAGATGCGATCGCAGTCGCGCGAGCTCCTCGGCGACATCGACGCGGATCGCGACCGCGGCCGCTTCGTTGAGCGCGCGTTCCTCGATCGCCTCGCGCGTGACGGATTGCCCGGCGCCAGCCTTCTCGAGCGCTTCGTTCCAGCGCTCGACGAAGCGCTGCTGCGCGCGCGCGACCGCAGTCGGAACCAGCGGCTCGGCGGCGTTGGCGAGGGCGCGCAAACGCGACACACGCTCGCCGAGAACGGCGGCGAGGCGCTCGCCTTCGCGCGCCCGCGCGACGACGAGGCGCTCGATGCAACGCTCGGCGACGGCGAGGACTGCGGCTTCCGCCGCCGGCGGCTCGCTGGCGGCGCGGCACCACTGCAGGGCCTCGTGGACCGAGAGCGCGCGGGCCTGCGGCAATTGCTCGCGGATCCCGCCTTCGATGCGCGCCAAGTGAGCGAGCTGTTCCGGGGTCGGCTCGGGAACGTCCGCGTCGCCGGTCGCGCCGCTACTCACGCGCAACTCGATCTTGCCGCGCTTGAAGCGCGCCGCGAGAAGCGCGCGCAGCGCCGGCTCACAGCTGCGCAGATCGTCGGGCAGACGCAGCGCGAGATCGAGGAAGCGGCCGTTCACCGACCTCGCTTCGACCGCGATGGCAGCTGCTGCGCGGCTGCCCGCGGCGCGGCCGGTGGGCGCTTCGTGCAATGCTGCCGAAGGCGCGGCCGTTGCCTCCGCCGAGGCATTCGCGTAGCCGGTCATGCTGTAAACTGCCACGCGTTTTTCCCTCGTATTTCGCGTCGATTATGTCAAAGCCAAAACCCGCGCCATTGCCATCGGGCACGGTCGTGGGCGGCTACCAGGTCATCAAGAAACTGGCGGCCGGCGGCTTCGGCGTGGTCTACCTGTGCGAGGACGGCGAGAGAAAGCTCGTCGCGCTGAAGGAGTATCTTCCTTCGTCCCTCGCCGAGCGCTCTCCGGGCGAGTTGACGCCCCGTGTCAAGCCCGAGAAGCAGCCGCTCTACCGGCTCGGCCTGAAGAGTTTTTTCGAAGAGGGGCGATCGCTCGCGCAGATATCGCACACGAGCGTCGTCTCGGTTCTCAATTTCTTCCGCGAGAACGAAACCGTCTACATGGTGATGAATTACCTGCAGGGCGATACCCTGCAGGATTTCATCGTCACCGCGCGCGATCTCAAACGTGACAAGGTATTTCGGGAATCGACGATCCGGTCGCTGTTCGACGAGATACTGCGGGGGTTGCGCATCGTTCACCAGCACAAGATGCTGCACCTGGACATCAAGCCCGCGAATATCTTCATCACCAACGAGAACAAAGCGGTCCTGCTCGACTTCGGCGCTGCGCGCGAGGTGCTGAGCAAGGAAGGCAACTTCATCCGGCCGATGTACACGCCCGGCTTCGCAGCGCCGGAGATGTACCGGCGCGACGGCACGCTCGGCCCATGGACCGACATCTACGCCATCGGCGCCTGCATCTACGCATGCATGCAGGGCTATCCGCCCAACGATGCGCCGCAGCGGATCGAGAAGGACCGCCTTGCGCTCTCGCTCTCGCGCCTGCGCAACGTCTACAGCGACAACCTGATCGAGGTCACCGAATGGTGCATGTCGCTCGATCCGCTGTCGCGCCCGCAAAGCGTCTTCGCGCTGCAGAAGGAGCTCTCGCGCGAGACCGAGCGCCAGTACACCAAGCTGAGCTTCAGCGAGCGGCTGAAGCTCCAGCTCGAGAACCTCACTGCCAGCGCCAAGGCCTGAGCCGGACTTCATGCGCTTCTCCGTCTACCAGGTCAGCCGCAAGGGCGGCCGCGAGAAGAACGAAGACCGCATGGGCTATTGCTACACGCGCGACGCGGGCCTGTTCGCGCTTGCCGACGGCATGGGCGGCCACCCGGAAGGCGAGGTCGCGTCGCAGCTGGCACTGCAGACGCTGGCAGCGATGTTCCAGCGCGACTGCAAGCCGACGCTCGCCGATCCGCTGCGCTTCCTGCACGAGTCGATCGTCTCGGGTCATCACCAGCTGCTGCGCTACGCGACACAGAAAGCGCTGATCGACACGCCGCGGACGACGATCGTCGCCTGCCTGCTGCAGGGCAACGCCGCCTACTGGGCGCACTGCGGCGATTCCCGGCTCTACATGGTGCGGGGCGACAAGCTGATCGCGCGCACGCGCGACCATTCGTACTCCGAGCTGCAGCAGACGATGAGCCAGGTCGTGCCGATGGGCGACCGCTTCAACCGCAATGTGCTCTTCACGTGCCTCGGCAGCCCCGGCAAGCCCGTGGTCGACACCGTCGGGCCGCTCCTGATGCAGGCCGGCGACCGGCTGCTGCTCTGCTCCGACGGCTTGTGGGGCACGGTGAGCGATAGTGAGATCACCGAGCAGCTGTCGTCGCTGCCGCTGTCGGACTCGGTGCCCGAGCTGGTCGAGCAGGCGCTGCGCAATGGCGGCCCGAAGTGCGACAACGTCTCGGTGCTGGCGATGGAGTTCGAAGGCGTCGAAGGCGACAGCCAGCTCGGCGGCATCCAGACCGCGTCGCTCGGCGAGGCCGTGTTCGCTTCGACGATCCAGGCGAGCGTGCTCGGCACCGACGTGTCGCCGGACGAGCTCGACGACGCCGAGATCGAGCGCTCGATCAAGGAAATCAACGAGGCGATCAAGCGCTCGTCGCAGCACAAGAAGGGCTGACGCCCCTCTCGCGCTTCGAGCCGCGCTCGCGCGCGCCAGGATTGCTCCTCCCCGCTTCGCGCCCCTCCCTCCGGGAGGGCGGGGCGGGCGCCGCTGGCGCCCATTTTTCGAGCGGCGACAATCGGGGATGACTTTCAAACGTTCGTTGGGTCGCGCGCATGATGCGATGCGGCCGGTATCGCTCGTGCGCGGGTTCACGCGTCACGCCGAGGGCTCGGTGCTGGTGTCGTTCGGTGACACGCGGGTGCTGTGCACGGCGTCGGTCGAGGAGAAGGTGCCGCCGCACAAACGCGGCAGCGGCGAGGGCTGGCTGACGGCCGAATACGGGATGCTGCCGCGCTCCACCCACACCCGCAGCGACCGCGAGGCGGCGCGTGGCAAGCAGAGCGGGCGCACGCAGGAGATCCAGCGCCTGATCGGCCGTTCGCTGCGCGCCGTGTTCGACCTGAAGCTGCTGGGCGAGCGCACCATCACGCTCGATTGCGACGTGCTGCAGGCCGACGGCGGCACGCGCACGGCCGCAATCACCGGCGCCTACGTCGCGCTTGTCGACGCGGTGCGCTGGCTGAAAACGCGCAACGCGCTGAAGCGCGATCCGGTTTTCGG
>DATAYY010000112.1:0-13076 GCA_036272325.1 Caldimonas sp.
GTGCTGACGGCGCGCGCCGGCCCGATCAAGACGCTGAAGGACCTCGACGGCAAGAAGGTGACGGTCCAGGTCGGCACCAAGTCGGTCGGCTTCCTGAAGGACAACTACCCGAAGGTCGAGCGCGTCGAGGTCGAGAAGAACCAGGAGATGTTCAATCTCGTCGAGATCGGCCGCGCCGATGCGGCGGTGACCGGCAAGCCCGCCGCAAAGGTGTTCGCGCAGGCCAAGCCGGCACTGCACGTGCTCGACGAGCAGCTGACGACCGAGGAGTACGGCATCGCCGTCCGCAAGGACGCGCCGGAGCTCCTCGCCGCGGTCAACGCGGCTTTGAAGAAGATCAAGGCCGACGGCACGTACGACAAGCTCGTCCAGAAGTGGTTCGAGTCGGCTGCACGCTGACGCGGCGCGGCACTCCTCCCAGGCGCACGAGCGAGCCGCGCCGTCGTCCATGGAGCTCGATTTCTCGCCCGTCGGCGCCGGCTGGCCCGATCTGCTGCGCGGCGCGCTCGCAACGGTCGAAGTCACCTCCGCCTCGCTCGCGCTCGGCTGCATCCTCGGCCTGATCGCGGGGCTCAGCCGGCTCGATCCTCGGCGCCAGCCGCTCTACGCGATCTCCAGCGGCTACGTGCTGCTGATCCGCGGCACGCCGCTCCTCGTCCAGCTCTTCCTGCTCTTCTTCGGCCTGCCGCAGTTCGGCATCCTGCTGCCGGCGTTCCTTTGCGCCGTGCTCGGACTCGGCCTCTATTCCGGCGCCTACGTCGCCGAGATCGTGCGCGGCGCGATCCAGTCGATCGATCGCGACCAGACCCTTGCCGCGCAGTCGCTCGGCATGACGCCGCGTCAGGTGATGCGCCACGTCGTGCTGCCGCAGGCGCTGCTGCGCATGATCCCGCCGCTCGGCAACGAGTTCATCGCGCTGATCAAGAACTCGGCCCTGGTCTCGCTGCTGACGATCCCCGACCTGATGCACGAGGGGCAGAAGATCATCGCCGTTTCGTACCGCTCGCTCGAGGTCTATCTCGCCGTCGCGGCGATGTACCTGGTGCTGACCGGCTCGACGGCGTGGGTACTCCGGTGGGTGGAATATCGCCTGTCGGCAAGCCGGCGCCTCGGCTGATTCGAAGAGCGCCGGTCATCCAGGGCACCTTTTGTTGCGAGGGAGCACGCGTGCCAGTCCAAACGATTCCCGCCGGTTACAACACCGTCACGCCGTACCTGATGGTCGCGGACGCCACAAAGTTCATCGCCTTCATGGCCACGGTCTTCGATGCGAAGACGACGGAGCAGCTGAGTTCGCCTCAACGCAGCAGCTGGGCCGCGAGCTTCTCGAGCAGCGCACGAGTTCCTTCCTCGCGACCTTGCGCCGAATCGATGCCGTCGAAGAAGACGCCTTGCTCGGTGAAGGTGAGAAGCGTTCGATCGCTCGAGGCCGTGAGCTCCACGGTCGCCAGTGACACCGACATGGTCGTGTGCTCAACGGCCATCCGATAGACGAAGACGATGCGTCGGTCCGGCACGATGTCTTGAAACTGCGCATCGAGCCGGATATCCGGCCCACCAGCGAAGCTGAACCGGGAAACCTCGCTTCCGCCGATGCGAAAGTCGTACGCGAATTCGTGTACGACGCAGTTGTCGTCCTCGACGCGCCAGCGGCGCACGAGGTCCTTCTGCGCGAACGCGCGAAAAACCTCAGCCGCCGAGTGCGGATAGGTCTGCTCTATACGAAACGTGCTGTGAACAGCCGATCCCTCAGGACCAGGCACGGCTTCGACTTGAGTCATCGTCGGGGCTCCGAATAGTTCAATCGCGGCTTAAGTATCCATGCGTGGTCGCCTACTGTCAAGCAAGCGCTTAAGTGTTACGCTCCGCATCATGCAGGACGCGGTCGCAGTCGATCAGGTATTCGCGGCTCTGGCCGACCCCACCCGCCGAGCGATCGTCGATAGGCTGAGCTCGGGCCCGAAGTCGGTGAGCGAACTGGCAAAGCCGTTCAACATGACACTCGCGGCAATCGTGCAGCACATTCAGGTTCTGGAGACCAGCCGGGTCGTCCGAACCGAGAAAATCGGCCGCGTCCGCACGTGCCAAATCGATACGAGAGGCTTGTCCATTGCGCAGAAGTGGATTCACGATCGCCGAAGCCTGTGGGAACGCCGGTTGGACAGGCTCGGCAGCATTCTCGCGGGCACCGACAAAGGGTCCAAGTGACCCTCTAGCCTGCAGCATCTGGCGTACGGTGGGCCGTGCACTCTTCGGCCGAGAGGCCGCCGTTGTCCGAGACGCGAGCTCGTCAAGGGTCTTGGACAGATCGACGCGGTTCCGGTCGACCTCGATGCCGTATGCCGTAAAGGACACTCAGCACGCTCTTGCGCATCGAGTCGACGTTCATCGGCCTGTCCAGGGCCGGCCTCACGAGGCCGTCGCGGCGTGGCGATTGCCATCGGCGCCGCAAATGACCGCGAGGATGGCGAGAGCTGCCACCGGAGCCAGCAAGGACCAGAAGGCGAAGCGCACATAACCAAGAGCGCCACCGATGGCACCGAACGCGAAGGCGATGATCGGACCGATGAACTTGACGGCGCGCTGCCGCAGCGTGCCGTCGGCGCCACCGCGAGCGAGGTCAACGGCGTCGAGGATGAGCTGAGTGACGTTGCCGGTCATCACCGTCGTCGGTGCGAGGCCCGTCAGCACCAGCCGCGAGGCGGCGTTCTGCACGCCCATCGCCAGCGCCGCGGCGATCCCAGCCCAAAGCGCGAGCGGCGCATCGGCGCTCTGAACCGGCCAGGCGCGCCAACCGACCAGCATGAAGGCCGTGAGGAGCACGGCCTGAAGATAGAGCAGCGGCACAAGCGCACCCCGTCCGTGTCGTTCGAGCCAGAGCACGATCAGCCGGGTCAGCGCGACGGCGGCGATGAATGCCGGGAACACCAGCAGCTTCAGAAGGACGCCACCTGACGAATGGACGAGCGCCGCGCCGATGAGGACGAAGTTGCCCGTCACGTGTGCGGTGAAGAGACCGAACAGGGCAATGAAACCCACTGTGTCGACAAATCCGGCGACAAAGGCGAGCCCCATCGACAGCGCCGAGTCATGGCGCGGCTCGCTCATGATGTGCCCTCGCGAAGCTGCCGCAGGTCGTGCCACGCGATGAGAACGAAGGCGCCGACCAGGCCCAGGTGCTCGAAGAACGCGTTCTCGGCCATGAAGCGATCAGGCAGTGGAAGCTCCCAGAAGCGGTTCGCGACGAAGGTCGCGCCGAGCGTGAACGCGGCGAGTGTCGACGCGCAGAGCCAGCGCAGCCTCCCGGTCAGGATGAGCAGCGACGCACCCAGCTCGACGACGATGGTAACAAGCGCCAGCGGTGCGGCGGGCGCCAGCACCGAAGCGCTGCATCTCGGCGACGGCGCTGCCGAAATCGAACGCCTTGTCGAGGCCGCCCTAAAGATGGGCGGCGCACACGGCAAGCAGCGAGAACCAGTGAACCCATGGCCGCACAAGGAGGGTGGCGGCGAGCGAGATCGGCCTACCCACGGTGGGCACCGTCAGCTGCCCGGTCGGACGACTTGGCCTTGCGCCGGGTCGGCGTCCTTGCTTTGCGGCAGACCCCTTGCGCCACCTCTGGTTGGCCCTATTTGATAACCGCCTGGGACATCCGGCGGCTATGACGGGCCTTGGCGTAAAGGGCAGTTCGCGCTGCACCTAAACCAGGGGTTGTGTCGCTCCCTGCCAACGCGGTCGTGCCGCAGCCGGCGCCGTCGTCCTCGCCGGGGGCGGCCGACCCTTGAGATCGACACCGCTAGACTGATCTGCAAAGGTCCTCCGGCCGCCGGCTCCGCCGCGCCTTCTCGCATGTCCACGCTCGCTGACTTCCACCCCGCCGTCTCCCGCTGGTTCGCTTGCGCCTTTCCGACGGCGACCGCCGCGCAGCGCGCCGCGTGGCCGCAGATCCGCGCCGGCAGGCACACGCTGGTGGCTGCGCCGACCGGCTCCGGCAAGACGCTGACCGCGTTCCTCGCCGCGCTCGACGGCCTGGTACGCCAGGGCCTGCGGCCCGAGGGACTGCCTGACGAAACCGTCGTTGTCTACGTCTCGCCGCTAAAGGCGCTGTCGAACGACATCGCCATCAACCTCGAGGCACCGCTCGCCGGCATCCGCGCGGAGCTCGCCGCGCTCGGTCTGCCCGACGTCGAGATCCGGACCGCGGTGCGGACCGGCGACACGCCCGTCGCCGAGCGGCAGCGCGCCCTGCGCAAGCCGCCGCACATCCTGGTGACGACGCCGGAATCGCTTTATGTGTTGCTCGGGTCGCCGCGCAGTCGCGCCATGCTCGAGACCGTGCGCGCGGTGATCGTCGATGAGATTCACGCCGTCGCCGCCAGCAAGCGCGGCAGCCACCTCGCGCTCTCGCTCGAGCGGCTCGACGCCCTGACGGCGGCGACCGCAGAGGCGCGCGGCGAGCCGCGCCGGCTCACCCGCATCGGCCTATCGGCAACGCAGAAGCCCATCGACGAGATCGCGCGTTTCCTGGTCGGCGTCGGCGCGACCACGAACGGCGTCGCCGATTGCGCCATCGTCGATATCGGCTACGCCAAGGAGCGCGACCTCGCGCTCGAGTTGCCGCCCACGCCGCTCGCGGCGGTGATGTCGAACGACCAATGGGAGCAGGTGCACGGCAGGATCGCCGAGCTCGCGCTGCTGCACAAGACGACGCTCGTCTTCGTCAACACGCGGCGGATGGCCGAGCGCGCCGCGCGCCATCTCGGCGAGCGGCTCGGCAGGGACGCGGTCGCTGCGCACCACGGCAGCCTCGCCAAGGAGATCCGGCTCGACGCCGAGCAGCGGTTGAAGCGCGGCGACCTCAAGCTGCTTGTCGCGACCGCATCGCTCGAGCTCGGCCTCGACATCGGCGACGTCGACCTCGTCTGCCAGCTCGGCTCGCCGCGCTCGATCGCCGCGTTTCTGCAGCGTGCCGGGCGCTCGGGCCACGCCGTCGGCGGCGTGCCGAAGGCGCGCCTCTTCCCGCAGACGCGCGACGAGCTCGTCGAATGTGCGGCGCTGCTCGACTGCGTGCGCCGCGGCGAGCTCGACGCGCTGCGCGTCGTGCCCGCGCCGCTCGATGTCCTCGCGCAGCAGATCGTCGCCGAGACCGCCTGCCGCGAGTGCGACGAAGAGGGGTTGTTCGAGCTCGTCCGCCGCGCCTGGCCGTACGCCGAGCTTCCACGCGAACGCTTCGACGCCGTCGTGCGCATGGTCTCCGAAGGCTTCACGACGCGCCACGGCCAACGCGCCGGCCACGTTCACCGCGACGCCGTGCACGGCAAGCTGCGCGAAAAGCGCGGCGCGCGCATGGCCGCCCTGACCTCGGGCGGGACCATCCCCGAGACCGGCGACTACGTCGTCCTGCTGGAGCCGCAGGCACTCACGGTCGGCAGCGTCAACGAGGACTTCGCGGTCGAGAGCATCAAGGGCGACATCTTCCAACTCGGCAACACGAGCTACCGCATCCTGAAGATCGAGTCCGGCCGCGTCCGCGTCGAGGACGCCCAGGGCGCCGCGCCCAACATCCCGTTCTGGCTTGGCGAAGCGCCGGGCCGCAGTGACGAGCTCTCGGCCGGTGTCGTACGCCTGCGCCAAGAAGTCGCCGAACGCATCGGCAGGGAGGGCGTAGCCGCGGCGCGAGCCTGGCTCGCCGACGAGGTCGGCCTCGGCGATGAAGCGGCGGCGCAGCTCGCAGACTATGTCGGCCGTGCCCTGATCGCGCTCGGCACGATCCCGACGCAACAGCGGATCGTGCTCGAGCGATTCTTCGACACCTCGGGTGGCATGCAGCTTGTCATCCACGCGCCGTTCGGCAGCCGGGTTAACCGCGCCTGGGGCCTGGCGCTTCGCAAGCGCTTCTGCCGCCGCTTTAACTTCGAGCTGCAGGCCGCCGCGACCGAAGACGCGATCGTGCTGTCGCTCTCGACCAGCCACAGCTTCCCGCTCGATGAGGTCGCGCAGTACCTGCACTCGGCGACCGCGCTCGACATCCTGGTTCAGGCCGTGCTCGACGCGCCGCTCTTCGCCGTGCGCTGGCGCTGGAACGCGACCACTGCGCTCGCGCTGCTGCGCTTCAGCGGCGGCAAGAAGGTCGCGCCGCAATTGCAGCGGATGCGATCGGAGGACCTGCTCGCCGCCGTCTTCCCCGATCAGGTCGCCTGTGCCGAGAACCTGACCGGCGCGCGCGAGGTCCCCGACCATCCGCTCGTCGCGCAGACGCTCCGCGACTGCCTCGAGGACGCGATGGACGCGCCCGGCTGGCTTCGCGTGCTGCGTGCGATCGAAGGCGGCACGGTCGAGGTGGTTGCCCGCGACCTTCTTGCGCCATCGCCGCTCGCGGCCGAGGCGCTGAGCGCACGACCATACGCCTTCCTCGACGATGCGCCGCTCGAGGAGCGGCGGACGCAGGCCGTCCGCGCGCGCCGCTACGACGATCCCGACGATGCAGGCGCGCTCGGGCGGCTCGATCCGGAGGCGATCGCGCGCGTCCGTGCCGAGGCGTGGCCGGAGCCGCGCGACGCCGACGAGATGCACGAGGCGCTCGACTCGCTGGGCGCCATCACGCTGCCGGAGGCGGAACGGCACGAAGGCTGGACGCGCTGGCTCGGCGAGCTTGCCGATGGCGGCCGCGCCGGCGTGCTTCACGACGCCGACGGCGTCCCCGCTCTCTGGGTGGCCGCCGAGCGCTTGCCGCAGTGGCTGGCGCTGCGGCCGGAGGCGACCCTGCGGCCGCCGCTCGCGCCGCCGCCGGAGGCCGTGCGCTGGAGCGGCGATCGCGACGAAGCATTGCGCGAGGTGATCCGGTCCCGGCTCGGCGCGCTGGGCCCGGTCGCGCTCGACGCGCTCGCCTCTCCGGTGGGGATCGCAGTCGGCGACGTCGAGGCCGCGTTGCTGCAGCTGCAAACCGAAGGAACGGTGCTGCAGGGCCGGTTCAGCGCCGAAGCGTGTGCCGGCGGCGCGGTGGAGTGGTGCGAGCGCCACCTGCTGGCGCGCATCCATCGCGCGACGCTCGGCAATCTTCGCCGCGAGATCGAGCCCGTCGAGCCGCGCGATTTCGCGCGCTTCCTGTTCGAGTGGCAGCACGTCGGCGGCGCGCATCGGGTCAGCGGGCCCGAGGCGCTCGCCGGTGTCCTCGCGCAGCTCGAAGGCTACGAGGCGGCGGCGGCGGCATGGGAGGGCGAGCTGCTGCCGGCGCGGATCGACGACTACGCGCCGGGCTGGCTCGATGAGCTGTGCACTGCCGGCCGCACGCTCTGGACCCGGCTCAGGCCGCCGTCGGTCGATGCGCGTGCCGGCGCTGCGACTTCGATCCGGGCGACGCCGATCCTGCTGCTGCCGCGCCGCACCGCAACGCTCTGGGCCGGGCTGGCGCCGGCGCCCGCGGGCGAAGACCGCGTCGGCTCGCGCGCGCGGCGCGTCGCCGAGTTCCTCGCCACGCACGGCGCTTCGTTCTTTGACGATATCGTCGCCGGGACGCGGCTGCTGCGTGCCGAGGTGGAGGACGCGCTGGCCGAACTCGTCGTCCGGGGTCTCGTCCACGGCGACAGCTACGCCGGCCTGCGCGCGCTCCTGGTACCACCCTCGAAGCGCGCAAAGGGGAGCGGCCGACGCGGCCGCGTCGCTTGGTTCGGGATTGAGGATGCAGGACGCTGGTCGCTCGCTCGCTCTCAGCCGCGTCCGACGCCGCAACCAATGCCGTCTTCATCTACGACGGAATCCCCCTCCGCCCCCGGATCTTCCCTTGGGTTCCGATCGGCATCGGCCGACATCGCGAGGGAGACGGTCGAGCACGTGGCGCGCATCCTGCTGCGTCGCTACGGTGTTGTCTGCTGGCGTCTGCTCGAGCGCGAGCCGGGGTGGCTGCCCCCATGGCGCGAGCTCGTCCGCGTCTACCGCCGACTTGAGGCGCGCGGCGAGATTCGCGGCGGCCGCTTTGTTGCCGGCCTGGCGGGCGAACAGTACGCCTTGCCCGACGCGGTCTCGCTGCTGCGTGAGGTGCGTCGGCGGCCGCCCGAGCGCGCGCTCGTCTGCGTTGCGGCTTCAGACCCGGCGAACTTGCTTGGCGCCCTGCTTCCCGGCCCGCGCGTCGCGCGTGTCGCCGGCGCGCGCGTCCTGTATCGCGACGGCGTGCCCCTCGCGACAAGCGTCGGTGGCGAGGTTACGTGGCTCGCCGACGTCGACGATGATGAGCGCGCGCGCCTTCGCCGCGTGCTCGACGGTGCCTCGCTCGCGACGGTCGAGGCAGGCGCGCTCGAGCACCCACGGCGCTTTGAACCCGCATTGCCGCGCCGAAGCTAGGGCCACTCGCGCCGGCTGTGAGCCCAGGGTTCGGGCCGCTCTTGACTCGCGTGCTGCCGAGGCGGCCTGCTGGGCCGGATGGCGTGCTCCGAAGGTGAGCCCGCAGGTAGCGCGTAGGATCACCGAATGAAGACGAACACGAACGCTGGCTTGCTGAAGTTGACCCGCTTTCGTGGGCACCTTACCGTGACGTGTATGGGTTTTCCGGGGAGACGTCACTGACATGGAGATGCAAACATGATGGACTTCGGATACCGCGGTGGGATTCTCGGCGTACTGATTCTGATCGGTGATATCTGGGCCCTTATCAACATCCTCCAAAGTTCCGCCACCAATGGCACGAAGCTGCTGTGGGTCGTCGTCGTTGTGCTGCTCCCGCTTTTGGGTCTGATACTGTGGTTTTTCCTTGGGCCGCGAAATCGCGCTTAGGCCGCTGCCGGCGAGGCTCCGTACTCTCGTCCCGCTGAAGAAGACGAGCTCCGACGAACGGCTGCAGGCGCGGTCGGACAGCGGCCATTCGCGGCCATAAAGGTTCTAGCTGTTCGGCGGTCCGCGCCGATGCGCGCGAAAAGCGAGCCCGCGTGGTCTACCCGCTCACTTCACGCCGTAGATCTGGTCGAACACGCCGCCATCGGCAAAGTGCGTCTTCTGTGCCTGCGCCCAGCCACCGAAGACGTCGTCGACGGTGAAGAGGTTGATGCGCGGGAACTGCGCCGCGTGACGGGCGGCTACGAGCTCGTCGACCGGGCGATAAAAGTTACTTGCGGCGATCTCCTGGCCGACCGGCGAGTAGAGGTACTCGAGGTAAGCCTGGGCGACCTTGCGCGTGCCGCGCTTGTCAACGACCCGATCGACCACCGCCACCGGCGGCTCAGCGAGGATGCTCGTCGGCGGGTAGACGATCTCGAACTTATCGGTGCCGAACTCCTTGCGTGCGAGGTCAGCCTCATTTTCCCACGCGAGCAGCACGTCACCGATACCGCGTTCGGCGAACGTGAGCGTCGCGCCGCGGGCGCCGGTGTCGAGCACCGGTACCTGTCGGAACACCCGGCCGATATAGTTGCGCGCCGTGGCGTCGCTGCCGCCGGGCTGGCGCAGCGCCCAGCCATAGGCGGCGAGATAGGCCCAGCGCGCGCCGCCCGAGGTCTTGGGGTTGGCGGTGATGATCGAAACTCCCGAGCGCGCGAGGTCGCCCCAGTCGCGGATCGCCTTCGGATTGCCCTTGCGGACGAGGAAGATGACCGTCGACGTGTAGGGCGCGCTGCCGTGCGCCAGGCGCTTCTGCCAGTCGGGAGCGATCGCCCTGCTCTTGGCGGCGATCTCGTCGATGTCGTAGGCGAGCGCGAGGGTGACGATGTCGGCCTCGAGGCCGTCGATGACCGCGCGCGCCTGCTTGCCTGAGCCGCCATGCGACTGGCGCACGGTGACCGTGTCGCCGGTCCTCGCCTTCCACCAGGTCGCGAACGCGGCGTCGTACTGCTGGTAGAGCTCGCGCGTCGGGTCGTACGAGACGTTGAGGAGCGTGACCTCTGCAGCTGGCGCGGCGAAGACCCAGAGGAGCAACGCGGCGGCGACGGCGCGGGCGAGAAACGCAGGAGGCATGGCGGTCCAGCGAGTGCGGCGGGCGCCGCGATGGCCGGCCATGCTAGGCAGCGAAGCACCTGGGGCCAACGACGCATTCGTCGCAAGCTTATGCGCGACGGCGTAAAACAAAGTCCAGTTTGCAAGTACTCGTCGCGGCTGAAGTTCTTATGGCCGACCGAGTCAATTTGCGAGAAAGATACGTTACCCCTCTTCGCAGCGCACAGCTGACAGCTCGCCTCCGGCAAAACAAATTGCCCGTTCAGCGCGTGAGGGACGACGTGCTCTCGGCTCATCGAAGAGTTGCGGGTCCCGCAGTAGATGCAGCGACCATACAGGGCAAAAGTCTTGCGAGTGAGCTCCGGGACGTCTGGAAAGTGGCCGATCACCCCTCGTACTCACGCAAGAGTTCTGGGCTGCTTGTATCAAACCAGCGACGACGGCTTCGCCGATGTCCTTGCTGCCCCCGGTCACGAGCGCTCGACGTCCGTGCAGTTCAGTTGCGGGTTGCATCACTGGTCTTGCATCCCCGCCCGCCCGACCCGGTCGACATCACTCACGTTGTATACCTCGCGGTTGTCAACGCCAAGATCAAATGTCGCATCGCCGGGTCGGGCTGTGAGTACGGGATCCGGCATGGCGATGACACCAGAGGTCAGCTTGGGCGCCTGGGTGGTCTGGCCGCACTGCCGAGGCGATGGGCCTCCGCGCGTTGGGCCACCGCTGCGCACTGCGCATCTTCGCGATGCGCAGCATCGCGCGCACCCGGGTCGAAAAATGGCAGCGCCGCAGCAAGTGGGTTGAGCAGCCCCAACAGCACGGCGGCCCCGGCCCGCGCGACGATGGGCGAAGGCGTGAGGGACACCGAAGGCATCGCGAGCGGCCCCTTGATTTCGACCGGCGTACGCAGACTCGCTGGCGTGAAGTCCTTGGGTGCGGAGACCGTCCGAAGATCGATCTGCTCGTCGCCAAGGGAAATGTAGCCGTCTGCCCAGAGGGTCGCGTTGTCGAGGCTCAGCACCAGTGGCATGGGACGAACGACACCCTTCTGCACGTCGAGCTTCGCGACCCCGCAATGCACGGCGAGCGGCTTGTCCCCCTCCGCGAGCACCGCAATCGCTCCGGCCACGTCGAGGCCCGCCGCCTTGAGCGCGAGGTGCGAGAGCGAGCCGTGGTCCAGACGTCCGATGAGCGAGCCTTGCGCATCGCCGAGGATCTGTGCGATCGAACGTCCACTGCCCGTCGCCCGAAGGTCGGCGTCGAGGCGGCCCGCGATATACGGCGGGTCGCCGTGCGCGCGCTGCACGTGCACGAACTGCTCGAGCTCGAGGCCGCGCAGGTCGAGCGCTGCGTGCCAGACGGCAGGGTTCGGGCGGCTGTCGAGCACCAGCGATCCGGCCAGCCGCCCGCGGCCGCTGCGCAGATCGAGGTCCCCCAGCCTCAACACGCCGCTTTCCAATGTGAGGTGCGCGCGGGCCGGCTTCAGCGGCTCGAGCGCGGAGGTGCTGAGGTCGAGCTCGGCAAGGTCGAACACCACGTTGGCGTTCATGACGCGCAGCGATGGCAGGTCCAGCGGCTGGGCGGGCAAGATGCGCCCGGACCTCACCGGCGCGGCGCTCGCTTTGCCACCGGTGGCGTGGCCGATCGCCGGTCCCAGGTCGCTGAGGGCGAGGCGCGCGCCCTCGAGCCGACCGGAGAGCCACGGCGGGTCCTTGCGCTGGTCGAAGACGAACGCGCCCTGCAACCGACTCGTGCCGATGCGCGCCGCGTCGACGACGACGTTCCACAGGTCGCCGTTCTTGGCGATCCTTCCGGTGAGGTCGAACTTGGGCGTGGAGGGCAGCGTCACGCCGAGGGGCTCGCCGGCTGCGCTGAGCGACGGTCCGCCGGCCTCGAAGGTGCCTCGCAGGCCCTCGAGATGAAGCGGGTCCTGCACGGAGCCGACGAACACGATCTTCGCGTCGCCGACCGCGGCGTCGATGCGCAGCGGCTGCGCGCGTCCCTTAGCGTCGGAGCCTTCGAGCAGCAGCACGCCGTTCGTCGTTGCCTCGACCTTGAGCGCCTCCTGCTTGTAGCGGCCCTCGCCGAGGAGCCACAGCCCGTGCACGGGCGCGCTCGGGGCCGTGGGCGGCGCAGACGCACTCGAGGGCGCCGGCTTCGCCGCGCTGCCATCGTTCAAGGCATACCGCGCGGAGAACTGCAACGGCGTCTTCGCGTCGTGCAGCACGAACGTGCCGTCGTCCACGTTGAGATGTCCGAACACCGGCAGGTCGGTCACGGAGCCTTCCTTGGTCGGATGGTGCGCTTTGAACTCCCACGAGGCGCGGCCGTCCGCGAGCCGCTCGAACTGCGCGTCGAAGCGTTTGGCGCCGAGCGCGTCGATGCGCAGCTGCCCGCTGCGGTACGCATGCCAGAGATCGCGGTAACGCATTCGCAGGTGCGCGTCCTCGGCGAGGAAGGTGTGCGGTGTCGAACTCCACGCCGGCGCGCCGACGAGCACGCGGGGGGTGGTGATTCGTACGCTGCCCAGCAGCCCGATACGCGCGCGCTCGGAAGCCTCGCCGAGCTCGACTCGTCGGGCGAGCGCGGAGGCGAGCTTGCGCTCCATCGGGCCGACCAGGAACGGCCAGCCGAGCGCCTCGCAGACCAGCACCGCGCCGGCCAATACGGCGAGCGCGATCAGCGGCACCGTCCACCAGCGCTGCGCAGCGGGGTTTCGCGAGCTCATGAACAACCTCGGTCGGCGAACTCTTCAGTCGGCAACTCGCGCGCCCGGGACGTTCCGTCCCAGCCGAAGCAGGGCCGAGCCGTGTTGCTTGCGGACGAGTTTTCGTCTGACACGAGCGGCGAACTAGCCCGAACATTCACCAGTTTGTCGATCTCTGCCGACGAGGGGCAGTCGCGTTGGAATGGGGTCGGTGCGGTCGAAGGCAGGTACGGGATGGGGTCGAGCAGTCTTTGAGGACAGACCCCTTTACTCCCGTTGTCTGTCAGCGCGCCGGGGACCGCACTCGATGGGGCCCACGGGGTCAGCACAGACGGACGGAAAAAAGGCGCATTGGCACGATCGTTGAGCCTATTGGCACATCTGAGATCCCCAACACCAGGCGTGCCTGCAGCGCCTCGATGCTCTTGAACCGGTGCCCAGCGATGGCGTT
>DATAYY010000113.1:0-11860 GCA_036272325.1 Caldimonas sp.
GCTTTGGCACGAGAGAACGCGTCCCTCATGAAGCCTGTACCGAGTTTTTTCTGCTCGCTGGCGCTGGCCTGGATGGGTGTCGTCACGTACGCTGCCGAGCCGGCTGCGCAGGCTGGCGAGCCGGCCGCGCATCCAGCCGCCGCTGCCGCGCCGGATCCGGCCAAGGGCGCCGCGATCTCGGCCTCGGTCTGTGCCGCGTGCCATACCAATGACGGCTCGCGCGGTGTCGCCGCCAATCCGATCATCCAAGGCCAGCACCCCGAGTACCTCGTCAAGCAGCTGACCGAGTTCAAGGCCGGAAAGCGCGACAACGCCGTCATGAAGGCGATGGCGATGCCGCTCAGCGAAGCCGACATGAAGAACGTCGCCGCCTTCTACGCGAGCAAGCAGCCCAAGCCCGGCTTTGCGAAGAACAAGGATCTCGTCGCCCAAGGAGTGAAGGTCTACCGGGGCGGCGTCGCCGATCGCGGCGTGCCGGCGTGCTCCGGTTGCCATGGTCCGGCCGGCGCCGGCATCCCGGCGCAATACCCGCGCCTCGCCGGCCAGCATGCCGACTATGTCGAAGCCCAGCTGACCGCGTTTCGCGGCGGCGCGCGGCATAACAACGCCGTGATGAGCGCGGTCGCCGCCAAGCTCAGCGACAGCGAGATCAAGGCCGTCGCCGACTACATCGCCGGCCTGCGCTGAGCGTCGCCGGCCAGCGCCGGCGTTTCGGAGCTGAGCAGCAGCTGGTCGACGCCATAGAGCTTGGCGAGCGCCGCCAGCTTGGGCGGCACGCCGCGGACGGCGAACGCACGACCCCACGCGACGGCGAGCCGCTCGACCTCAAGCAGCACCGCGAGTGCTGCCGAATCGAGCGTCTGCAGCGACCCCGCTTCGACGATCACCGGCCCTTCGCTGCCTTCGCTCTGCAGTGCCTGCTTGAGCATGCGCAGCGTCACCTGCGCTTCGCGCGACGTCAGCGTGGCGGGCAGGAGCAGCATCAGCTCTTCGCAGCGGCGGACTTGTTGCGCTCGGCCAGCTTGGCGATCAGACCATCGATGCCGTTGGCGCCGATTTCCTGGGCAAAGCTGTTGCGATAGTTCTCGACCAGCCAGACGCCGAGCACGTTGACGTCGTAGATCTTCCAG
The DNA here is from genome assembly GCA_036272325.1 of Caldimonas sp. Classification (GTDB taxonomy): domain Bacteria; phylum Pseudomonadota; class Gammaproteobacteria; order Burkholderiales; family Burkholderiaceae_C; genus Schlegelella_A. The sequence goes on from DATAYY010000113.1 coordinate 1,131, forward strand.
GTATCGCCCGCCTTCTCGAGGCGATAGTCGAGCTGGATCGGGTCGCCCTTGCCACGGATCTCGGTCCGCACGACGACTTCCTGGTCGCTCGGCGACGAGCGCATCGGCTTCAGCTCGACCTTCTGCTCGGCGCCGACCTGCGACAGCGCACCCGAGTAGGTGCGCACGAGCAGAAGCTTGAATTCGTCTTCCAGGCGCTTTTGCTGCTCGGGCGTCGCCTGGCGCCAGTAGCGACCGACCGCGGACGCCGTCATGCGCTGGAAATTGACGTACGGCAGCACCTTCTGGTCGACCAGTGCGATGACCTTGCGGAGGTCGCCGGCCTGGATCGACTTGTCGGCCTTGACCGCCTCGAGGACGTCGGTCGAGACCTCCTTGATGAGCACCTCGGGGGCCTTCGCTTGCGCTTGCGCGCCGACGGCGGCGACGGAAAGGACTGCGGCCGTGAGCCAGCCGATCGTTCGCTTGATGGACATTGTTCGTTCCTTCGAGAAATGCGAGGACGGAAGCGTGCGCGATGTTCAGGAACCCTGCTCGCGGCAGGAACCGTGCCCTGCCCGGACAACGCGCGACCGTCGCTCCTGGTTCACAGGGACGGCCGGAATCAGCCCGGCGCAGACGCCGGCGGCGGCGGTGGCGCGGGCGCCACGGGCGGAGGCGCCGCGGGCGGCGCCGAGGCGGCAGTCGATGCTGACGGCTCGGCGAGGTTGCCTGCGGCCGCGGACGCCGCGTCTTCGGGTGCCGCCGGAGTCTCGGGAACGTCGCCGTCGAACACGAGGCTGCGACGCCGCTGCAAGTAGGCATCGCGAATGAACGTGTACTTGTCGAGCGAAATTTCGTCGATGACGCTGGTCGCCCCGAGCAGACTCGCGCGCTTGTTGAGAATCTGCAGCACAGTCGTGCCGACCTTCGCGCTCGTCTCATCGAAGAACGCCGTCGGCGTTGCCTGCCAATCGACCGGCAGCGCAACGGCGTCTCGTACAGTCGAAGGACCGAGGATCGGCAGCACGAGATAGGCGCCGGCGCCGACCCCATAGCGCCCAAGCGTCTGGCCGAAGTCCTCGTAGTGGTGGTCGAGCCCCATTTCGGAGGCGACGTCGAGAACGCCGAACAGGCCGAACAGCGTGTTGGTGCCGACCCGCGTCGCATCCTCGAAGCCGAGCTCGAACTTGCCCTGCAGCATGTTGTTGATCGCCGACCAGGCGTCGGCGAAGTTGTTGAAGAAGTTGCTGACGCCGAGGCGCACGGGTTGGGGGACGACGTTGGAGTACGCCGTCGCGGCGGGGATCAGCACGGCGTGGTCGACGTCCTCGTTGAAGTTGAAAACCTTGCGGTTCCACTTCTCCCACGGGTCGAGGCGCTGGCCAGGGCCGCCGCGGCCCTCGCGGATCGTCTGGCAGCCGGCGAGCGCGACCGCGGCCGCGAGCGCCATCGCGATTCTCGCCGTCGACGTCTTCACTTCTTTGCACCTCCCGGACCCGACGCGGCCGGAGCAGTCGTCCCGCCGGCATCGGCTGCCTTGCTGAACAGGAACTGGCTGATCAGGCTCTCGAGCACCACCGCCGATTGTGTCTGCTTGACCTCGTCGCCCGCCACCCACATCTTCTCCGACGCCCCGGGCTCGACGCCGACGTACTGGTCGCCGAGAAGTCCGGAAGTGAGGATTCGCAACGAAGAATCGCTCGGGAACTGGACGTCGCGCTGGATCGCGAGCTCGACGACGCCCTGGTAGAGCTTCGGGTCGAGCCTGATCGAGGCGACGCGGCCGACGGTGACGCCGGCGCTGCGCACCGGTGCCCGGACCTTGAGCGCACCGATGTTGTCGAAGTACGCCTTCAGCGTGTAGGTGTCGCCGCTGCTGAAGGTGCCGAGGTTGGCCGCCTTGAGGGCGAGAAAGACCAGCCCCGCCATCCCGAGCAGCACGAAGATGCCGACCAACATTTCTACGCTTTTCTTGCCCATCGATCGTTCCGGTGTGTGCGAGTTGAAGGGAAGACGAGCGCCGCTAGGGCGTCGAGAACATGAGCGCGGTCAGGACGAAGTCCATCATCAGGACGCCGAGCGAGGCGATGACGACCGTTCGCGTCGTGCCGTGGGCGACGCCCTCGGGAGTCGCCTCGGCCTCGTAGCCCTGGTAGAGCGCGATGAACGTGCAGATGAATCCGAACACGATGCTCTTGACGATGCCGTTGCCGATGTCGCGACGGACGTCGACACCCGATTGCATGATCGACCAGAAGTTGCCGGCGTCGACGCCGATCAGGAGCACGGCGACGACATAGGCGCCCAGGATGCCAATCGACGAGAACAGGATCGCCAGGATCGGCATCGAGACGATGCCGGCGAGAAAGCGCGGCGCCAGCACGCGGCTCTTCGGGTCGACTGCCATCATGTCCATCGCCGCGAGCTGCTCGCCCGCCTTCATCAGCCCGATCTCGGCGGTCAGCGACGTGCCGGCACGGCCGGCAAAGAGCAATGCCGTGACGACCGGCCCGAGCTCGCGCGTCAACGACAGGTTGACGATCAGTCCGAGCGACTCTGCCGCGCCGTAGGTGACGAGCGCGTAGTACATCTGCAGCGCGAGGACGAAGCCGACCGCCAGCCCCGAGGCGAGGATGATGGTGAGCGAGAGGTTGCCGATCGCGTGGATTTGCGCGACGACCAGGTAGGGGCGCCGCAACGCCGCCGGGCAGGCGCGCAGGATGTCGAGGAAAAAGGTGGCATGGTGGCCGAGGATGCGCAGCACTTCGAGCGTGCGCCGGCCGACGGCGGCGATGGCGTCGGTCATCGTGCCTGCGCCCCGTCGGCTGCGTTGCCATCGCGACTCACGCGCCGACTCCGAAATCTTCCGCCAGCGGCTTGGCCGGGTAGTGGAAGCGCACCGGGCCGTCGGGCTCGCCGCGGATGAACTGGCGCACGTAGGGATCTTCTGATCCGGCAAGCTGCTTCGGCGTCCCTTGCGCGACCACCTTGCCCTGCGACGACATCAGGTATGCGTAGTCGCAGATCGAGAAGCATTCGTCGACATCGTGCGAGACGAGAATCGAGGTCGCGCCAGTGGTGTCGTTGAGGGTGCGGATCAGGTTGGCTGCGATCGACATCGAGATCGGGTCGAGCCCCGCAAAGGGCTCGTCGTACAGCAGCAGCTCGGGATCGAGCGCGATCGCGCGCGCGAGCGCGACTCGGCGCGCCATGCCGCCCGAGATCTCCGAGATGCGCAGGGCGGCGGCGCCGCGCAGGCCGACCGCATTCAGCTTCATCAGCACGATGTCGCGAATCATCGCCTCGTCGAGGTCGGTATGCTCGCGCAGCGGGAAGGCGACGTTGTCGTAAACCGACAGGTCGGTGAAGAGCGCGCCGAATTGGAACAGCATGCCGAGCCGGCGCCGGAGCGCGAACAAGTGCTCGTCGTCGCCGGTGTCGACGACCTGGCCGAAGGCGCGGACGCTGCCCGAGTTCGGCGAATGGACGCCGCCGATCAGGCGCAGCAGGGTCGTCTTGCCGCAGCCGGAGCCGCCCAGGATCGCGGTGACCTTGCCGCGGCCGAACGTCAGCGAGACGTCGTTGAGGATCGTGCGGCTGGCGTCGTAGCCGAAGACGACGTGGTCGATCTCGACCAGCGAGTCGCTCGAAGAAATGCCGGTCGCTGCCGCGGTCGGGTGGAGCTCGGTCATCAGCGAGGCAGCTCGCTGAAGCCCATCAGATATTCGTCGACGGCGCGCGCCGCCTGGCGGCCTTCGCGGATCGCCCAGACGACGAGCGACTGGCCACGACGCACGTCGCCGGCGGCGAAGACCTTCGCCATGCTGGTCGCATAGCCGCCGATGAGGTCGGTCGTCGCCTTCGCGTTGCCGCGCGCGTCGCGCTGGACGCCGAACGACTCGAGCAGGCTGGCGAGCGGGCTGACGAAGCCCATCGCGAGCAGGACGAGCTGGGCCGGGATGATCTGCTCGGTGCCCTGCACCTCCGTCATCCGGCCGTCCCGCCATTCGACCCGGACGGCCTTCAGCGCGGTGAGCTTGGCGCCGTCGCCGATGAACTCCTTGGTCGCGATCGCGAACTCGCGCTCGCAGCCTTCCTCGTGGCTCGACGACGTGCGCAGCTTGGTCGGCCAGTAGGGCCAGACGAGCGGCTTGTTCTCCTGGTCCGGGGGCATCGGCAGCAGCTCGAACTGGGTCACGCTTTTTGCGCCGTGCCGGTTGCTCGTGCCGACGCAGTCGCTGCCGGTGTCGCCGCCGCCGATCACGATCACATCCTTGCCGTCGGCGTGGATCTGGCGCTCGACCTTGCCGCCCGCGTTGACCTTGTTTTGCTGCGGCAGGAATTCCATCGCGTAGTGGACCCCATCGAGGTCGCGCCCTGGCACCGGCAGGTCGCGCGAGAGCTCGGCACCGGCGGCGAGCACGACGGCATCGAACTCGGCGAGCAGCGATACCGGGCTCACCGTTTCGCGCGACCAGTCGGTGACAACCTCGGCCATCGCAGGGGTGCCGACGCGAACGCCAGGACGAAAAACGACGCCCTCGGCCTCCATCTGCGCGACGCGCCGGTCGATGTGCGACTTCTCCATCTTGAAGTCGGGGATGCCGTAGCGGAGCAGGCCGCCGATCGCGTCGTTGCGCTCGAACACGGTCACCGCATGGCCGACCCGTGCGAGCTGCTGCGCGGCGGCGAGCCCCGCCGGCCCGGAGCCGACGACGGCCACCGTCTTGCCAGTCTTCGCGGCCGGCGGCCGCGGCACGACGAAGCCTTCGGCCCAGGCGCGGTCGATGATCGCGTGCTCGATCGACTTGATGCCGACCGGGTCGTCGTTGATGTTGAGCGTGCATGCCGCTTCGCACGGCGCCGGACAGATTCGCCCGGTGAATTCGGGGAAGTTGTTGGTCGAATCGAGCACCGCAAAGGCGTTCTTCCAGTCAGCGCGGTAGACCAGGTCGTTGAAGTCGGGGATGACGTTGTTGACCGGGCAGCCGTTGTTGCAGAACGGAATGCCGCAGTCCATGCAGCGCGCGCTCTGCACCTTCGCGTCGTCTTCCTTCAGCGCGAAGATGAACTCGCGATGGTTCTTGACGCGCTCCGGAACCGGCTCGTGGTCTTCCTCCACGCGCGCGAAGTCCATGAAACCAGTGACGTTTCCCATCGTTCTCGCTTCGTTCTTGTTCTACGGATTCGGCCCTTACTTGGGCGCGACGATCTTGACTGTCTTCCCGGTCGTGCGCGCCTTCGCGATCGCGTTCTCGGCCGCGGTCGAGGCGCGAATCTCACCAAGCGCTGTCATCGCTTTCAGGCTGATCTCCGCGAGCGCTCGCTTGTACTCGTTCGGGAACACCTTGACGAACTTCGGCAGCGCCTCACTCCAGTGGTCGAGGATCTCGCGCGCGCGCAGGCTCCCGGTCCACTGGTGGTGGTCGCTGATCAGTGTCTTGAGGAGAACTTCGTCGGCCTGCTCGCGGTGCCAGATCGCGCGCTCGAGCGACTTCTCCTGCTCGGCCGCCGGCAGCACGTGACTGAGCGAGACCATCGACGTGTTGCAGCGCGATGCGAACTGGCCGTCCTCGTCGTAGACGTAGGCGATGCCGCCGCTCATGCCGGCAGCGAAGTTGCGCCCGGTCTTGCCAAGGACGACGACGGTGCCGCCGGTCATGTATTCGCAGCCGTGATCGCCGGTGCCTTCGACGACCGCGGTCGCACCCGACAGGCGCACTGCGAAGCGCTCGCCGGCGACGCCGCGCAGGAACGCCTCGCCGCTGGTCGCGCCATAGAGGACGGTGTTGCCGACGATGATGTTCTTGGTCGCGTCGCCGCGGAAATCGATGCTCGGCCGGATCGCGAGGCGGCCGCCCGAGAGGCCCTTGCCGGTGTAGTCGTTGGCATCGCCGATCAGGTAGATCGTGATGCCCTGAGCGAGGAAGGCGCCGAAGCTTTGGCCGCCCGTGCCCTCCATCTGGATGAAGATCGTCTGGTCGGGCAGCCCTTGCGGGTGGCGCCGGATCAGCTCGCCCGAAAGCATCGCGCCGACCGTGCGGTTGACGTTTCGAACATGTTCGAGGATCTGCACCTTCTCGCCGCGCTCGAGCGCTGGCGCGCACTTCTCGATCAGCCGCACGTCGAGCGCCTTGGCGAGGCCGTGCTCCTGTTGCTCGACATGCCGGCGCGCGACCTCGGCCGGCGCGCTCGGTGCCTGCAGGAGCCGGCTGAAGTCGAGGCCGCGCGCCTTCCAGTGCGCGATCCCTTTCTTGGTGTCGAGCAGATCGACGCGGCCGATCAGCTCGTCGATGGTGCGCACGCCGAGCTCGGCCATGATCGCGCGCGCTTCCTCGGCAACGAAGAAGAAGAAGTTGACGACGTGCTCGGGGCGGCCCTGGAACTTCGCGCGCAGCACCGGATCCTGGGTCGCGACGCCGACCGGGCACGTGTTGAGGTGGCACTTCCTCATCATGATGCAGCCTTCGGCGACGAGCGGCGCGGTCGCGAAGCCGAACTCGTCGGCGCCGAGCAAGGCGCCGATGACGACGTCGCGGCCGGTCTTCATCTGGCCGTCGGCCTGGACACGGATGCGGCCGCGCAGGCGGTTCAGCACCAGCGTCTGCTGCGTCTCGGCGAGGCCGAGCTCCCACGGCGTTCCGGCGTGCTTGATCGAGCTCCACGGCGACGCGCCGGTGCCGCCGTCGTGACCGGCGATGACGACGTGGTCGGCCTTCGCTTTCGCGACGCCGGCGGCGACCGTGCCGACGCCGACCTCGGAGACGAGCTTGACGCTGATGCTCGCCTGCCGGTTGGCGTTCTTCAGATCGTGGATCAGCTGTGCCAGGTCCTCGATCGAATAGATGTCGTGGTGCGGCGGCGGCGAGATCAGACCGACGCCGGGCACCGAGTAGCGCAGGCGCCCGATGTACTCGCTCACCTTGCCGCCCGGCAGCTGGCCCCCCTCGCCGGGCTTGGCCCCCTGCGCCATCTTGATCTGCAGCTGGTCGGCGGAGACGAGGTATTCGGTGGTGACGCCGAAGCGCCCCGACGCAACCTGCTTGATCTTCGAGCGCAGCGAGTCGCCTTGCTTCAGCGGGAAGTCGACGACGATGTCGCCCTTGCCGATGAGGTCGCCGAAGTGCGTTCCCTCGGCGATCTCCTCGCCGCGCATCTCGGCGCGGTAGCGCGCCGGATCCTCGCCACCCTCGCCGGTGTTCGACTTGCCGCCGATCCGGTTCATCGCCACCGCGAGCGTCGCGTGCGCCTCGGTCGAGATCGAGCCGAGCGACATCGCTCCGGTGGCGAATCGCTTGACAATCTCCGCCGCCGGCTCGACTTCTTCGATCGGGATCGACTTGGACGGATCGACGACGAATTCGAACAAACCGCGCAGCGTCATCAGGTGCTGCGACTGGTCGTTGATGATGCGCGCGTACTCCTGATAGGTCTCGTAGCGGTTCGCGCGCACGCCGTGCTGCAGCTTGGCGATCGCGTCGGGAGTCCACATGTGCTCCTCGCCGCGCACGCGCCATGCGTATTCGCCTCCGGCGTCGAGCATGCCTGCGAGCACCGGGTCGTCGCCGAACGCGGCGCGGTGCATCCGGATCGCCTCCTCGGCGACGCCGAAGATGTCGATGCCGCCGACCTGGCTCGCGGTGCCGCGGAAGTACTTGTCGACCAGCGATTTCTCGAGCCCCACGGCCTCGAACAGCTGTGCGCCGCAGTACGACATGTAGGTCGACACGCCCATCTTCGACATGACCTTCGACAGGCCCTTGCCGATCGCCTTGACGTAGTTGGCGATGGCCTTGTCGCCGCCGAGATCGCCGGGAAGATCCTTCTGCAGCGCCGTCAGCGTCTCGAACGCGAGATACGGGTGGACCGCTTCGGCGCCGTAGCCGGCGAGCACCGCGAAGTGGTGGACTTCGCGCGCCGAGCCGGTCTCGACGACGAGACCTGCCGTCGTCCTGAGCCCCTCGCGAACGAGGTGCTGGTGCACCGCCGAAAGTGCGAGCGGCGCCGGCAGCGCGACCTGCTCGCGGTCGATCGCGCGATCGGTCAGGATCAGGATGTTGTGGCCGCTCCTGATCGCGTCGACGCTCTCGGCGCACATCGACGCCAGCTTCGCCTCGACGGCTTCGGCGCCCCAGGAGAGCGGATACGCGATATCGAGCTCGTAACTCTTGAACTTCGCGCCGGTGTGGGCGGCGATCCCGCGCAGGCGCGCCATGTCGGCGACGTCGAGGACCGGCTGCGCGACCTCGAGGCGCATCGGCGGGTTGACGGCGTTGATGTCGAGCAGATCGGGCTTCGGGCCGATGAACGAGACGAGTGACATCACGATCGATTCGCGGATCGGATCGATCGGCGGGTTCGTGACCTGCGCGAACAGCTGCTTGAAGTAGTTGTAGAGCGGCTTGTTCTTGTCGGAGAGGACGGCGAGCGGTGAGTCGTTGCCCATCGAGCCGACGCCCTCCTCGCCCGCCTGCGCCATCGGGCTCATCAGGAACTTGATGTCCTCCTGGGTGTAGCCGAAGGCCTGCTGGCGATCGAGCAGAGTCTCCTTGGACTCGGACGTCGCCGCCGCGGCCGGCAGGTCCTCGAGCTTGATGCGCACGCTGTCGACCCACTGCCGGTAGGGCTTGGCGAACGCGAACTGGTTCTTCAGCTCCTCGTCGTCGACGATGCGGCCCTGCTCGAAGTCGATCAGGAACATCTTGCCTGGCTGCAGGCGCCACTTCTTGACGATTCGGCCTTCGGGGATCGGCAGCACGCCGCTCTCCGACGCCATGACGACGAGGCCGTCGTCGGTGACGCAGTAGCGCGCCGGGCGCAGGCCATTGCGGTCGAGCGTCGCGCCGATCTGGCGGCCGTCGGTGAAGACCATCGCCGCCGGGCCGTCCCATGGCTCCATCATCGCCGCGTGGTACTCGTAGAACGCGCGCCGGCGCGCGTCCATCCCGGTGTGCTGCTCCCACGCCTCGGGGATCATCATCATCACCGCGTGAGCGAGCGAGTAGCCGCTCATCGTCAGCAGCTCGAGCGCGTTGTCGAAGGTCGCAGTGTCGCTCTGGCCCTCGAACGTGATCGGATAGAGCTTGTGCAGGTCGCTGCCGAGGACGGGCGACTTCATGACACCCTCGCGCGCGCGCATCCAGTTGAAGTTGCCCTTGACGGTGTTGATCTCGCCGTTGTGCGCGACCATCCGGTACGGGTGCGCGAGCGGCCACTCGGGGAAGGTGTTGGTCGAGAAGCGCTGGTGGACGAGCGCAAGCGCCGTCGTCAGCCGCGGGTCAACCAAATCCTGGTAGTACTTGCCGACCTGGTCGGCGAGCAACAGGCCCTTGTAGATCACCGTGCGGCAGCTCATGCTCGGCACGTAGTACTCGCGGCTGTGCGTGAGCTTGAGCGCCTGGATCGCGCTCGACGCGGTCTTGCGGATGACGTAGAGCTTGCGCTCGAGCGCATCGGGGACGATCACATCCGGGCCGCGGCCGATGAAGATCTGCCGGATGATCGGTTCCTTCGCTCGCACGGCGGGCGACATCGGCATCTCGCCGTCGACCGGGACATCGCGCCAGCCGAGGACCACCTGGCCCTCGGCCTTGACGGCGCGCTCGAGCTCCTGCGTGCAGGCGAGCCGCGATGCGTGCTCCTTCGGCAGGAACACCATCCCGACGCCGTACTCGCCTGGCGCCGGCAAGGCGACGTCCTGGCGCGCCATCTCGGCACGGTAGAAGTCGTCTGGGATCTGGATCAGGATGCCGGCACCGTCGCCCATCAGATGGTCGGCGCCGACCGCACCGCGATGGTTCAGGTTCTCGAGGATCTTCAGGCCCTGCTCGACGATCGCATGCGATTTGCGCCCGGCGATGTGGGCGGCGAAGCCGACACCGCAGGCGTCGTGCTCATGCGCGGGCGAATAGAGTCCCGACGTCGACGCCAGGTCCACTTCCTCCTGCGGGATCAACGCCCCTCGCTCGATTTCGCCCACACCGTGCCTCGACTTTGCCACCGAGGGCGAAGAATACCGCAGCGCAGCAAGCGCGACCCTCGGCGCCGGCACTCAGTAGGTGCGGCCGGAGACCCCGGCGCCGCGATTGATCGGCACGAAGCGGACCTCGACCGTGATCTGGCTCTTGACCGGGGTCCCCGCCGCCAGCCCGGGCGCAAAGCGCGCCTTGCCGAACGCCTCGAGCGCTGCCTGCTCGAACACGCCGCGCGGCTCGGCGCGAATGACCGCGACGTTGTCGACGTGACCGGTCTCGCTGATCAGCAGGCGCAGCACGACCGTGCCTTCGCGCAGGTAGACGTCAGGATAGACAGGCTCGATGTCGTCGAGCGGCCGTGGCCCGGGATCGAGCCGGACGCCGAACGCATAGTCGGGCGCCGCCGGCAGCGCAGTCTCGGCTGTGCTCGGCATCGCGGCGGCGGGGGCCGGCGCCGCGGCCGGAGTCGGCTCGCGCCCGTGCGCCAGCGCGTCGGCCTGCGCAGAGGGGGACCGCTCGCGCGCCGCCTTGGCCGCCGGCGTCGGCGCCCGCGAGTCGCTCTGCGCGATGGCCGCGGCCACCGGCGACTGCGCCTGGGCGTCGGCGAGGGGTGCCGGCTGGCGCTCACCGACAGGCCGGGCGGGCTCGGCCGCCGCCAGCGGTTCGAGCATGCGAACCATCATGGCTCTCGCCGCCGGTGCGACGTGGCTGCGGCCGATGCCGCCGGGGCGAATCGACAGGAAGGCAGCGTGCATCGCAACGGCGACTGCGACC
>DATAYY010000114.1:0-1524 GCA_036272325.1 Caldimonas sp.
CATGCCGAACAGGAGGAGCAGCAGCCCGACCGCGAACTGCAGCGCGTGGAGCGGTACGAGGCCGAGCAGCGGGCCGAACGTGATGACGATGACGGCCAGCAGCAGGAGCCCGGCCAGCGCGCCGAGCGAGGCCGGCCGCCAGCCACGCACGGTCGCGACCGCGAGCACGATGGTGAAGGCCTCGACGACCTCGACGACGGAGCTCAGAAACGCTGCGGAAACCGCCGGCGCTGCGGTGGTCCAGGCGAGCATGGTGCTTCCTCACTTCAGCTGAGCGCAACGTGAGGGTGGCGGCGACGGCCGGCAATTAAAATCTTTTTTAGCGGGCCAAACCAAACGGCGGCCAGGCGGCCGCCGCTGACGGTCATAGCGAGGAGCGAAGCGACGAAGCAATCGTGCGCAGCGACTCGCGGACCGAGATTGCTTCGCTTCGCTCGCGACGACGAGGGTGTGTTGCGAGCCTTATTCCGCCGCGAGGCGCACCTCGGGCGCGGCGGCGCGCACGTCGGCGTCGACGTGCTCCTCGAACTGGACGAAGTTCTTCTGGAACATGGCGACCAGCTTGCGCGCCGTCTGGTCGAACTCGAGCTTGTTCTGCCAGGTCTTCTGCGGATAGAGCAGGTGCGGCTCGACGCCGGGCAGCTGGGTCGGCACCGAGAAGCCGAAATAGGGATCGGTGCGGAACTTGGCGTTGCGCAGCGAGCCGTCGAGCGCGGCGGTGAGCAGCGTGCGCGTCACCTTGATCGGCATGCGGCGGCCGACGCCGTAGATGCCGCCGGTCCAGCCGGTGTTGACCAGCCAGCAGTCGCTGCCGTGCACGCCGATCAACTCGCGCAGCAGGTTGCCATAGACCGACGGATGGCGCGGCAGGAACGGCGCGCCGAAGCAGGTCGAGAACTCGGGCTCGACCCCGACCAGGCCCTTCTCGGTGCCGGCGACCTTGGCGGTGTAGCCGGAGAGGAAGTGGTACATCGCCTGGGCGGGCGTGAGCTTGGCGATCGGCGGCATCACGCCGTAGGCGTCGGCGGTCAGCAGCACGACGTTCTTCGGCATGCCGGCGCGGCCGGTGCGCGACGCATTCGGGATGTAGTCGAGCGGATAGGCCGAGCGGGTGTTCTCGGTCTTGCTGTCGTCGTCGAAGTCGCAGATGCGCGTCTCCGGATCGAACACGACGTTCTCGAGGATCGCCCCGAACCGCAACGTGGCATCGTAGATCTCGGGCTCCGCCTCGCGCGAGAGCTTGATGCACTTCGCGTAGCAGCCGCCCTCGAAGTTGAACACGCCCGTGTCGCTCCACCCGTGCTCGTCGTCGCCGATCAGCATGCGGTCGGGATCGCTCGAGAGGGTCGTCTTGCCCGTGCCGGAGAGGCCGAAGAAAAGCGCGACGTCGCCGTTGGCGCCAATGTTGGCCGAGCAGTGCATCGACAGGACGTTCCGCAGCGGCAGCAGGTAATTCAGGACGCTGAAGATCGACTTCTTCATCTCGCCGCCGTATGTCGTGCCGGCGATGAGCACAAGCTTCTT
>DATAYY010000115.1:0-20126 GCA_036272325.1 Caldimonas sp.
GGCTGCGATCTCCTCATCGAGGCGGTGTTCGAGAACCGGGCACTCAAGGCTGAGGTGACGCGCGAGGCCGAGCCGATGCTGGCGCCCGACGGCGTCTTCGCGAGCAACACGTCGACGCTGCCGATCACCGGCCTCGCGAAGGCGAGCGCCCGGCCCGAGCGCTTCGTCGGCCTGCACTTCTTCTCGCCGGTGCACAAGATGAAGCTGGTCGAGATCATTCGCGGCAAGGCGACCAGCGCGGAGACGATCGCGCGCGCCTACGACTACGTGCTTGCGATCGGCAAGACGCCGATCGTCGTCAACGACTCGCGAGGATTCTTCACCAGCCGGGTCTTCGGCACCTTCGTGATGGAAGGCGCGGCGATGCTCGCCGAGGGCATCGCCGCGCCGCTGATCGAGCACGCCGCGCTCGCCGCCGGCATGCCGGTCGGTCCGCTCGCGGTGCTCGACGAGACGTCGCTCGCGCTCTCGGTCCACGTTCTCGAGCAGACGCGTGCCGACCAGAAGGCGGACGGGCGCGCGTATGTGCCGACGCCGGGAGAGCTGCTGGTCGAGACGATGGTCAAGGAGCTCGGCCGGCCCGGTCGCGCCGGCGGCGGCGGTTTCTACGACTACCCGGCTGGCGCGCCGAAGCGTCTCTGGCCCGGACTTGCCGCGCGCTTCGCGAAGGAGAGCGTCGGCGCCGACATCGACGAGCTCCGGCAGCGGCTGCTCTACCGCCAGTCGATCGAGACCGCGCGCTGCCTCGCCGAAGGCGTTCTGACGAGCGTCGCCGAAGCCAACATCGGTTCGATCTTCGGGATCGGCTTTCCGGCCTGGACGGGCGGCGCGATCCAGTTCATCGCCTCCGAGGGCAGGGAGCGTTTTCTCGCCAACGCTGCCGCGCTGGCCGCGCGCCACGGCGAGCGCTTCGCGATTTCTCCCGAGGTGGCGGCGGCGATCCCTACTTGAGGGTCAGGATCCACTGCACGAGTTGCTTCGCTTCCGCCTCGTTGACCTGCGGGTTGGCGGGCATCGGGACAGCGCCCCAGACGCCCGAGCCGCCCTTCATCACTTTCGGAGCGAGCTTGGCAACGGCGTCGGGCTGGCCGGCGTACTTGGCGGCGACCTCCTTGAATGACGGGCCGACGACCTTCTGGTTGATGGCGTGGCAGGCCAGGCAGTTCTTCTTCTGCGCCAGGTCCGGGTTCGCCCACGCAGGGGCGAAAACCATGCAGGCGGTCACGATCGTGGCAAGCTGAAACGTCTTCATCGGGATTCGAAGGTCTTGGCGAAGCGCCGCTCGGCTACCATCAGGATAACGGAAGGTCTTTGCGCGCGTTGGCGCGCAAGCGAGTCGCGAAAGCGGCTGCACGCCGGAGGATCCACATGCTGTTCGTCGTCATCGGCGTCGTCCTGATCGCGCTCAATCTCGCCAGCGTCGGCGTCATCGGCACCTGGAACTGGCAGATCTCGGGCGACCTCTGGAAGTTCGCCTTCCCGTTCCTACTCGCCACGATTTGGTGGATCTGGTCCGACGTGTCGGGCCTGAACAAGCGGCGCGAGATGAACCGGATGGAAAAGAAGAAGGACGACCGGCGCAAGGAAAACCTCGCCGCGCTCGGCATGGACACCCGCGCCCGCCGCAAGGCGCAAAAGCGCTAGTCGCCGTCGAGCACCGCGCCGCGGCTCGCGCTCGCCGCGTTCTTCGCGAACTTCGCCAGCACGCCGCGCGTGTAGCGCGGCGCCGGCGGCTGCCAGGCGGCGCGACGCGACGCGAGCTCGGCGTCGTCGACCTCGAGCTGCAGCAACAGCCGGTGCGCATCGATCGTGATGCGGTCACCTTCGCGGACGAGGGCGATCGTGCCACCCACATGCGCCTCGGGTGCGACGTGGCCGACGACCATGCCCCACGTGCCGCCCGAAAACCGTCCGTCGGTGACGAGGCCGACCGACTCGCCGAGACCCTGCCCGATCAGCGCGCTCGTCGGCGCCAGCATCTCGGGCATTCCCGGAGCGCCCTTCGGGCCGAGGTAGCGCACCACCATCACGTCGCCGGCGACGATCCTGCGTTCCATGATCGCCGCCATCGCCGACTGCTCGTCGTCGAAAACGCGCGCCGGGCCGCCGATGGTCGGGTTCTTGAGGCCGGTGATCTTCGCGACAGCGCCTTCCGGAGCGAGGTTGCCCTTCAGGATCGCGAGGTGGCCGTGCGCGTACATCGGCTTCGTGATCGGCCGGATCACGTCCTGGTCGGCGCGCGGCACGGGTGGCACTTCGGCGAGCGTCTGCGCGATCGTCTTGCCGGTGATCGTCATGCAATCGCCGTCGAGATGGCCGGCCTCGAGCAGCATCTTCATCACCTGCGGGATGCCGCCGGCGCGGTGCAGATCGACGGCGAGGTACCTGCCCGAGGGCTTGAGATCGCACAGCACCGGCACCTTCCTGCGGACGCGCTCGAAGTCGTCGATCGACCACTCGACGCCGGCGGCGTGGGCGATGGCGAGGAAGTGGAGGACGGCATTGGTCGAGCCGCCGGTCGCCATGATGACGGCGACGGCGTTCTCGATGCTCTTTCGGGTGACGATGTCGCGCGGCTTCAGGTCGCGCCGCACGGCCTCGACGAGCACTCTCGCCGCCTCGCGCGTCGCGGCGACGATCTCGTCCTCGACGTTGGCCATCGTGCTCGAGTACGGCAGGCTCATGCCGAGCGCCTCGAACGACGAGCTCATCGTGTTCGCGGTGTACATGCCGCCGCACGAGCCGCTGCCCGGGATCGCGCGCCGCTCGATCTCGCCGAAGTCCTGCTCGCTCATCTTGCCGGCGGTGAACTGGCCGACCGCTTCGAAGACGCTGACGATGTTGAGGTCTTGGCCCTGGTAGCGGCCGGGCAGGATGGTGCCGCCGTAGACGTAGATTGCCGGCACGTTGGCGCGGCAGATCCCCATCATGCCGCCGGGCATGTTCTTGTCGCAGCCGCCGATGACGAGGACGCCGTCCATCCACTGGCCGCCGACGCAGGTCTCGACGCAATCGGCAATCACCTCGCGCGAGACGAGGCTGTACTTCATGCCTTCGGTGCCCATCGCCATGCCGTCGCTGATCGTCGGCGTGCCGAACACCTGCGCGTTGCCGCCGGCCGTCTCGATCGCCTCGACCGCGGCGTCGGCGAGCTTCTGCAGGCCGGAGTTGCACGGCGTGATCGTCGAGTGGCCGTTGGCGACGCCGATCATCGGCTTGCCGAAGTCGCCCTCCTCGTAGCCGAGGGCGTAGTACATCGAGCGGTTCGGCGCGCGCGCCACGCCCTCGGTGATGTGTCTGGAGCGGCGGTTGCTGGCGGCCATCGCGATCTCTGCGTGAAGCGGTGCTCGTGAAACTATAGCGGCGCGGATGGCCCCAGGCCGCCTCGTATCATTCGCTCCATGCTCGTGCATCCGCAGTTCGACCCGATCGCGATCGACCTCTCGAGGTTCGGCATCCCGATCGCCGTCCACTGGTACGGGATCACCTACCTGGTCGGGTTCGCGCTCTTTCTCTTTCTCGCTGCGCGGCGCGCCCGGCTGCCGCAGTTCGCGTCGCGCGGCTGGACGCGGCGCGACATCGAGGACCTGCTCTTCTACGGCGTCATCGGCACCGTGATCGGCGGCCGCCTCGGCTACGTCCTGTTCTACAAGCCCGGCTTCTACGCTGTGCACCCGCTCGAGATCTTCGCGGTCTGGAAGGGCGGCATGGCCTTTCACGGCGGCCTGCTCGGCGTGATCGCCGCGATCGCGCTGTTCGCACGCAGCCGGCGCCGCCCGTTCCTCGAGGTCACCGACCTCGTCGCGCCGTGCGTGCCGACCGGCTTTGCCGCCGGGCGGATCGGCAACTTCATCAACGGCGAGCTGTGGGGGCGATTCGCCGACCCGTCGCTGCCGTGGGGAATGGTCTTTCCGCAGTCGGGGTCGCCGTTGCCGCGCCATCCTTCGCAGCTCTACCAGTTCGCACTCGAGGGCCTGCTTCTCTTCGTCATCCTCTGGGTCTACGGCAAGAAGCCGCGCGGCCTCGGCCAGGTCTCGGGGGCTTTCCTCGTCGGCTACGGCGTGCTGCGCTTCATCGCCGAGTTCTTCCGCCAGCCCGACGACTTCCTGGGCTTGCTCACGTTCGGCATGAGCATGGGCCAGTGGCTGTGCGTGCCGATGATCGTTGCCGGCATTGCGCTCTGGCTCTGGGGTCGACGCCGCGCCGCGCGCGACGTCGAGGGCCTGCCGCTGCAGGCGAAAAGGGCCTAGGGGGCCCTTGCGCACGATGCGGCAGATCTTTCTCGACACCGAGACGACCGGGCTCAGCCCCGAGTCGGGCGACCGTGTCATCGAGATCGGCTGCGTCGAGCTCATCAACCGGCGGTTGACGGGACGAACGATCCACTTCTACGTCAACCCCGAGCGGCGCAACAGCACCGACGCCTACAAGGTTCACGGCCTCTCGGACGAATTCCTCGCCGACAAGCCCCTGTTCGCGCAGATCGTCGACGAGTTGCTCGGCTTCGTCGATGGCGCGGAGGTCGTCATCCACAACGCCGCGTTCGACATCGGCTTTCTCGACATGGAGCTGCGCCGGATCGGGCGGCCGCCGTTGCTCGATCACGGCGTGCGCGTCACCGACAGCCTGTCGATGGCGCGCGACAGCTTCCCCGGCAAGTCGAACTCGCTCGATGCGCTCTGCAAGCGCTTCGAGGTCAACAACGCAATGCGCGAGCTGCACGGCGCGCTGCTCGACGCCGGCCTGCTCGCCGAGGTCTACATCCGCATGACGCGAGGCCAGGACTCGCTCGTCATCGACGCCGGCGACGCGCTCGCCGCCGATCTGGCGCTCAGGCCGATCGACTTCAGCACGCTCTCGCTTGTCGTCATCGCCGCCGACGAGGACGATCTCGCGGCGCACGCCGCGGTGCTTGCCGACCTCGACCAGACGAGCGGCGGACACACGGTCTGGCGACTGCTGCACGCAGCGGCGACACGGGTCGCCATGGCACAATGACGGCCTCTCGCACGCGGCGTTTCGCAAGTCGCGCGGGCGGTTAGCTCAGGGGTAGAGCACGTCCTTCACACGGACGGGGTCGCAGGTTCGAAGCCTGCACCGCCCACCAAGAATCAAACACTCTGCGCTCATTGGGCTCGCACCGTGACCGGCGCCCGCGATGTGAGGCGGATGGTCGCGGGACAGCGCTCGAATTGGCTTTTGTCTGAGAGCAGCGGCCCCTCCAGCGTTGACGAAACCTGCACTCTCCGCCCCGATGCGGGTGGAACCTCTTGACAACGCGTTCACCGGTATTGAGACTGGTTCTCCGGATCCAGATTTGGCGGCGAGGAGGCCATCATGAAACTGCTGAGCGCATTCTGCGCAGGTGCGATTGCGTCGATCATCCTGGTTGCGTCTCCCGCGGCCCGAGCCCTTGAACCCGACGAACTGCCTGCCGATGGACTGAAGAACGCTTCGATCAAGAGCGGCGCGTCGCTGCGATCGAGGGGATACCGCAGCCGCATCGGGCAGGGTCATACGAATTCGGGCCTGCCGCTGGATACGCTGCTCAACTGGAACGGTCATTTCCGCGCGGACGGCGTCGATTCGAACGGGATGCGCCAGGTGATCTGGTACTACAACATGATCGGCAACCGGCCTGAGCTGGGCGGCACGACGTTCATCAACGCACCCATCGTTCCGGTGATCGTCGACCTCCGCAACGCCGATGGGTCGCCGCGCTTCGTGAACGGTCACCCCCTGGTTTCCTATCCGACCCAGTACGTTCAACCGGTGCTCGACTCGCCGGTCTTTCAGAACGCGAGCTACAGCAGCAGCCCCGTTCCGACGCAAATCACGGACGCGGTGATGCGTGCCGAGTTCCAGCATTCCGCGAAGGACGACTGGCACACCCTTCTCAATCCTGTCGTCAGGATGACGCGGACGATGGTGTTGCTGCGCGGCACGTATCAGTTTTCGCTGAATGCGGACGGGACTTGCTGTCGCTTCATCCTCGTCGACGCCAACACGTTCGTCAACGCGCTCTTCCCGTCGTTCCTCGGCGACACCTCGTCGGTCATCGGGAAGGTACAAGCGGCGGGAGAGATGACGACCCAGGATCTGTCGACTTTCCTGTTCCCGAATACGTTCCTGTTCGACAGCAGTGGCTGCTGCATCCTTGGTTTCCATAGCTTCGATTTCGAGCCGGTCGGCATCGGCCAGGCCTTCGTCATGAACTACTCGAGCTGGATCAGTCCGGGGCTCTTTGGCGGCGGCTTTCAGGACATCACCGCAGTGAGCCACGAGATTGCGGAGACCTTCAACGATCCGCTGGTGGCCTACGATGGCGTGCACAACATCACGCCATGGTGGCTCGCCCCGAACGGCAATTGCCAGAACAATCTCGAGACCGGCGACGTGATCGAAGGACTCCCCAAAGCGGTCTTTCCGATCACGCTGTTCGGGTTCACGTACCACCCGCAGAACGAAGCGCTCTTGCAGTGGTTCGAGTTCGAGTCGCCGTCGAGCGCTATCGGGGGTGCGTATAGCTACCCTGACACGACGACTCTGACGGCACTCTCGGCACCGCAGAAGGTCAACTGCCAATAGCGGTGCCATTTCTGGTCTGAACCGCGGCCTTCCTCGCCGTTTTCCGTCGACGACCTCGCTCCGGATCGGTTGTCCTCGTGTGGACGACGGCCGATCCGCGGGCGCGGGCACACCACTTGTCGCCGGGCGACACTGGCGCGTGGCACCTCTTACGACGCTGGGCCTGGCGTTCAGGAGGTCGAACGCGTTCGCCGCGGCAGTCGGCAAGGATGTGGCACCGCCCGCGCTGGGGGCGAAGCCCTGCGCACCGGCGCCAACTTCGGCACGATCGAGGCGCTGACGCCGGTTGTGGGCTGGGCGCTCGGATCGGTGGCGACGAAGCTCATCACCGCGTGGGACCGTGGACCGCGTTCACGCTCCTGGCCGGCCTCGGGGCGCGGAGGGGTCGCCTGGCGCGGCCAGGTCGAGGAGATCGAGGAGCGCCCCACCGCCACCCGTTCTGGCTGCTCGCGCTGACCGGCCTGGCAACCGGCATCGATGCGGCGGCAGTCGGCGTCGGCCTCGCATTCATCGACGTGAACATCGTTCCGGTCGCGGCTGCGATCGGCCTGGCGACGTTCACGATCGTGACGACCGGCGTGATGCTCGGATGCGTGCTCGGCGCCGTGGCCGGCAAGCGCGCCGAGTCGCCGGCGGCCTGCTGCTGATCGTCATCGCGACGCTGATCCTGGTCGAGCGGTTCGGCCGGCCGTAGCGCGCGGCCACGAGAGGGCGTTCGGAGTAGGCCGAGCGCCGCTTGAGCCGGATTGGCGGCGGCCAAGGGCCGGTCGCGCCTGACGTGCGAGTCACCCATGCCGGCGGGGCGTGGCGCCGGGGACTGCACTAGCCATTGAGCCTGGTGTACCGCCGAGCGCGCCGATCCGAGCGGCGGGCTGGGACGTTTCAGCGTTTGCGGAGGGTTCCCCTCGCGGCGCGAATTGCGCTTGCCCTCGCAGCGACTTCGGGCGCCGAGAGGCATTCGCGCAATGCCCGCTCGATCTGGCGGCGACGCCACTCGTCGAGTTTCTGGTGCGCTCTGCCCGTCGCTTCGCGGCAATCCACAGCGGCGCAGAACAGGACAAGTACGGGAGTCCGCCTCGAGATGCGAACCGTGGACGCAGGGCTTCTGTGCATCTCGAGGCGCTGAAGGTCGTCGGCGAGTTCCTCGGCCCGCTGCCGAACCCAGGTCGCGTCGAAGCCTTCGCCGAGGCCTCTCTTCAAGACCTCGATCAGCGCGAGTCGTGCGCTCCTGCCCTTTTCGCCTGGGCGCAGTCGTTCGGAGAAATACCGCCAAGCGGCAAGGCCGATCGTCAGGGCAAGCGTGACGTTCTGCTGGAGGTCGAACAGTTCGACCGCGTGCTCCAGGGTTTCAACAGCTGCCTGTTCGCGATCGAGCTCGAGCCAAACCAGATCCATCTGCGAAGTAAGCACCGTTCCTTTGGAAATAGGTGTAAGAGGCGGCCGAATCCTCTTGCAGGCGTCGGCCCTATCTGGTGCGCCGCCCGCGCCCGCGTTCCGTTTGTCTGCTCGTCCCCGCCTTTCGTCGGCGACTTCTCAGCCGATGACCGCGCTCGCCGAGATGAGGTCGTGGACCTCGAACCTCGTCCTTCGCGAGCGCTCGATCGCCGTCGCGCGACCGATCGAATCGCCGGCTTCAGCCTGATCGAGATGCTCACGACGATGAGCGTCCTCGCGATCATGCTCATGATCGCGTCGCCGGGACTCGCTTCGCTCACCGCGGCCAACGCGCTGAGCTCGGCACAGGGCGAGCTCGCGGCGGCGCTGACGCTGGCGCGCGGCGAGGCGCTCAAGCGCGCGACTCAGGTCGGCATCGCCGCCGTGGCGCCGGTGCCCGGCGCCGAGTTCACCGGCGGCTGGGTCGTCTTCGTCGATGCCAACGGCAACGGCGTCTACGACGTCGGCGAAGTCATCATCCGCTCGCAGCCCGCCTTTCGCGGCGATGTGCGGCTGTCGACGAACACCGGCGCAACGACCGTCGTCTTCAACGGCCGCGGCTTCGTCGCTCCCTTCGCCACCATCACCTTCACCGTGTGCTCGAGCTACGCGAGCAAGAGCTACCAGCTCCTGCTCGAGCCGGTCGGCCTCGCCGACGTCGCTGAAACGACCGGATGCTGATGAAGCGTCGCGCAACGCCTCCGAAGCCACGTGCCGCGGTGAAGCGCGTTCGCGCGCGGGGCTATGCGCTGCTCGAGGCGCTGATCGCGGTCCTCATCGCCGCGGTCGGCTTCGTCGGCGCGGCGCGGATGCAGACGCTCGGCCTGGTGATGAACAACAGCACGCAGGCGCGCCAGAAGGCGACGCTGCTCGGCTACCAGATGGCCGATCGCATCCGTGCCAACCAGGCCGGAATGACTGCGCACGCCTACGACTCGCCGTCGGCCGGCGACACGAGCTGCCTGTACAGCGGCGCCGGCTGCACGCCGGCCCAGCTCGCCGCGGCCGACGTCGCCGAGTGGCAGGCCGAGATCGCCTCGCAGCTGCCAGCCGCGACCGGCGTTGTCTGCCTCGACAGCACGCCGGACGACGGCGATGCGCTCGCACCGCTGTGCGACGGCCTCGGCAACGTCATCGCGGTCAAGCTCTGGTGGACCGACAAGATCGGCACACCGCGCTTCGTCGTGGCGGTGCGGCCATGACGTCGGCACTGCGACGCTGTCAGCCAGGCGGCCGCGCGCGCGGCATGACGCTGGTCGAGCTCATGGTCGGGATGGCGGTCGGCCTGTTCGTCGTCCTTGTCGCGATCTCGATCTTCGTCAGCACGCGAACGTTGCACGCCGTCGGCTCGGCGTCGACCCGGATGAGCGAGAACGCGCGCCTCGCCATGGACGTGCTGCAGGGCGATATCCGCAACGCCGCGTTCGTCGGCTGCCGGCCGTTGCTCAACGATGCGCCGACCATCGTCCTGCTTGCCGGCGATGGCGGCTTCCTTTCGACCGCCGTGGGCATTGTGGGCTACCGTGGCAACGGAGCGAGCTTCTCGCCCGCCCTCACCGGGCCGCTCGCCGCCTTCCCGGCGGCGTCGGCACCGTTGCCGACCAGCGACGTGCTGTCTCTGCGTGTACCGGCCGACATGGCGGGCCTCGGCATCGTCGCGACGATGCCCACCACGGTGGCAGCGCCGCAGGTCGCTGCAAGCGCGCCGACGAACACGCTCGCTGCCGGCGACATCGTCCTCGTCGCCAGCTGCAAGGCGTCGTCGATGTTCCAGGTCACCGAGCCGAACCCGGCCGTGACCGGCGTCCTCACCCATGGCCTCGGCGGCGGCTTCTCGCCCGGCAACGCCACCGACGACATCCAGCAGCGCTTTCGTACCGACGCAACCGTCTACAAGATGGAGACGCGCCACTACTACGTCGCACCGAGCGTGATCCGGCCGGGGACGAACTCGCTCTGGCGCCTCGTCGTTCCGGGGCCGGTCGTCCCGGTCGAGGTCGCCTCCGGGGTCGACCGGCTCGCGATCACGTACGGCGTCGACGGCGCCGCGGCCGCCGGCCAGCAGAACGTCGACCGCTACCTGACGGCCGATGCGGTGACGGCGTGGGACAAGGTCATCACGGTGCGGCTGCAGATGCTCGTCGCGACGGCCAAGGACGGCGTCGCCCGCACCTCGCAGAGCATCGACTTCGCCGGCACGACGATCGCCTTCACCGACCGCCGTCTGCGCAGCGTCCTCTCCGAGGTGGTCACCGTCCGCAACGGCGCGCCATGATGACCATCGCCACCTCGATTCGCGGCGCCCGCGAGCGCGGTATCTCGCTCGTCACCACGCTGGTGCTGATGCTGGCGACGCTCGGCCTCGGCGTCGCGGTGATGAGCGTCAACTCGATGGAAGAACGCATGATCGCGAACACCAAGGATCGCGACCTTGCATTGCAGGCGGCCGAGGCGGCGCTGCGTGACGGCGAGCAGGACATCGCGACCAACGTCAGCCCGTCGACCGCATTCACCGACACCTGCACCAGCGGCCTTTGCACGCCGCCGTCGCAGCGCGGCTCGCTCGGCCCGCTGGCGTCGGTGGCGGTCGACGACTCCCGGCTCGGCTTCGACTGGACCGTCGACGCCAACGTGCGCGTGTACGGGCAATACACCGGCGGCACGGCGTTCCCGAGCGTCGCGCAGCAGCCGCGCTACGTGATCGAGAAGTTCAGCTACCTCGGCACGCCTGCCGGCGAGAGCGTCGTCCTCGGGTCCGAGCCGACCGCGCCGGGCGTCGGCTATCGCATCACCGCGCGGGCAACGGGCGCTCGCCCGGAAACCGTCGTCGTCCTGCAGTCCATCTATGCGACCCGCTGACAAGGACACCATGAAGACCGCCCCACGCGTTCGACCCATCGCCGCGCTGTTGCTGTCGGCGCCGTTCGCCGCCCTTGCCGCGACGCCGTTCTCATTGGCGAGCTACCCGCTCTTCCTCGCCCCCGGCATCAAGCCGAACGTGATGATCATCCTCGACAACTCGGAGTCGATGGACGGGACGATGGCCGGCAAGGTCATCAACGGCGACGATCCGACGACGCGCGGCAACATCGCGCGCGGCATCCTGCGCGGGCTGCTCAGCTCCTATCGCGATTCGTTCAATTTCGGCATCACGAGCTTTCAGACCGGCGGCGCGTCGCTGTACAACACCCACGCGTATTACCTCGGCGATGCGACGACGATGGTCTACACCAACGACTGCGTCGGCGGCATCTCGGCGTCGAACGCGAGCCTTCGTTGCATCGCCAATCCGCAGCCGGCCAACGGCTATGGCTACATCACGTACGCTCGCAGCGGCGACGACGCCGACATCAACGACGTGCTGTACTCGGGCGCCGGCGATGCCCAGCTATACGGCATCGGCGTCGGCGGCACCAACTACCACGTCTACAACTACAACGACGGCACGCAGCCCGGCGGCTGGGGCAATTTCTCCGGCGATTACGGCGTCTGGGGCTTCACGCCGACCGACGCCGGCTTCCTGCCGACCACCGAGACGACGCCGCGGCAGATCTGGATCCGGCGCGGCTGGGGATACGGGGACTACCCCACCGGCGCCGGCGCGATCAACGAAACGGTGCAGGTCGATTCGACCACCCACTTCGCGAATCTCGTCAGGCTGCTCGGCAACGAGACTTCGGGCGGAACAGGCGAGATCAAGAACAACGCCTTCTTCACGCCGATCGCCGGCACGCTGAGCACGGTGCGCGACTACTTCCGCGGCAACAGCACACCGATCACGCAGACCTGCCAGAAGAACTTCGTGATGCTCGCGACAGACGGCAACCCGACCGGGATGGCGAACGGCCAGCAATACGACCCGTCGCAATGGGTGAACACCTACAACCCGGTCGCGGGGACGTGGACCTTCGGTCAGGCCCAGCGCGATGTCTTCACCCAGCTCACGGCGCTGCGCTCGATCGGTGTCTCGGGCCACACCTTCGACGTCCAGACCTACGTCGTCGGCATGGGCGACACGCTTGCCAACGCAAGCTCGGTGGCGGCGCTGAACCAGATGGCAGCGCTCGGCGGCGGCTATCCGACGGCGTTCGTCGGCAGCAGCAGCGACTCGTTGCAGCGGGCCTTCCAGTCGATCGTCAGCGACATCCAGGCGAAGACGAGCGCGGCATCGTCGGTCGCGCTCAACACCGGTTCGTGGACGACCGGATCGGCCATTTACCAGGCCAAGTTCAGCAGCGGCGACTGGTCAGGCACGTTGCTCGATTTCCCGGTGTCCGCGAGCGGCGCCATCGCCACCACCCCGGTCTGGGACGCCGGCGTGCAGGTGAGGGCCCAGAACTGGAACGGCGGGCGCAACATCATCACCTACAAGCCGTCGGCCGCGGCTGGCGCGCGCGGCATCCCGTTCCGCTGGCCCGCCGCGCCGGCAACCCCGACCGCCGCCGAACTCGACCCCAGCCAAACGGCGGCGCTCAATCTGACTCCCGGCGGCGGCAGCGACACCTTCGGCGAGCTGCGCCTGCGCTTCCTGCGCGGCGATGCCAGCCAGGAGGCACGCAGCTGCGCAAGCCCGCCGTGCGCTGCGCCGCAGTTCCGAAACCGCAGCACCTCGCCACTCGGCGACATCGTTAACTCGTCGCCGTACTACGTCGCGGCGCCGAATTTCGGCTACTACGACGACTTCGAAAGCGCGCCATACAGCTCGTTTGCTTCGACCTGGCGCCTTCGAACGCCGGTGATCTACGTCGGCGCCAACGACGGCATGCTGCACGCGATCAACGCGAATACCGGTGCCGAGATGTTCGGCTACGTGCCGTCGGCGGTGTACGGCGATCTCTCGAAGCTCACCGATCTCGCTTATACCCATCGCTACCTGGTCGATGGTTCGCCGACCGTGGGCGACGTCTTCTACAACAGCGCTTGGCACACGCTTCTCGTCGCCGGCATGAGAGCCGGCGCCAAGGGC
Organism: Caldimonas sp.; assembly: GCA_036272325.1. Classification (GTDB taxonomy): domain Bacteria; phylum Pseudomonadota; class Gammaproteobacteria; order Burkholderiales; family Burkholderiaceae_C; genus Schlegelella_A. The sequence continues at coordinate 12,989 of DATAYY010000115.1, forward strand.
CTGTTCGCCCTCGAGGTCACCGATCCATCTCGATTCTCCGAGGCCAATGCAGCGAGCATCGTCCGCTGGGAGTTCCAGGATCCGGACATGGGATACGTCTTCGGCCAGCCGCTCCTGGTCAAGACCAACAACGGCCGCTGGTCGGTCGTGGTGAGCGGCGGCTACAACGTCGGCAACGCCAACGGCCACAGCATGCTGTTCATCATCGATGCCGAGACGGGCGCGCTCGTGCGCAAGATCGACACCGGCTCTGGCACGGCGGCGAGCCCCGGCGGCCTGTCGGCGCCGGCGGCGGTCGACAGCAACGGCGACGGCGTCGCCGATCTCGTCTACGCCGGCGACCTCGACGGCAACCTCTGGAAATTCGACATCTCGAGCTCGACGCCGGCGAGCTGGAGTCTCGGCAACGGCGCGGTGCCGCTCTTTGCCACCGGCAGCGGCCACGCGATCACGGACCGGCCCGACGTCACCAAGTTCACCGCCGGCGGCTTTCTGATCGCGTTCGGCACCGGCCGCTACATCGCAAGCGCCGACAACACCGACCTGACGACGCAACGGATCTACGCGGTCCGCGATACCGGAACGGCGGCAACGATCACGCTGTCGCTGCTCGTCCAGCAGACGATCACGGGCACCGGCACCGGGCTCGACGGCCAGCAATACCGCTTCAGCACCCACGCCGTCGGGCCGTCGCAGGACTACAGCACGACGGGCGACAACACCATCGTCCTGTCGACCTATCTGAGCGACAAGCGTGGCTGGTATCTCGACCTGCCGGATTCCGGCGAGCGCGTCGTCTCCGATGCACGTTTTCGCGGCGGGCGGGCGATCTTCACGTCCATCACGCCCGACGTCAGCTCGCCGTGCGCCTACGGCGGATCGGGCTGGGTGATCGAGCTCGACGCGATGACCGGCAACCGCTTCGACAGCACGACCTTCGACACCAACGGCGACAACGCCCTCACCAATTCCGACTACATCAGCCGCACCGGCATCCCGTCGCAAGCGCAGAACACCAGCGGCAGGCGCATCGCCGCGATCCCGGCAGCGCCCGGATTCATGAGCAACCGCGCCGGCGGCGTGACCGGGCTCGAGGACAAGTTCATCAATACCTCGGACGGCACCGTCGTCCGGGTCCGCGAAACCTCCGGCGCCGGCCGCGAGGGGCGCGTCATGTGGCATGAGGTGCGTTGACATGGATCCATTCGTCTCCAAGCGCCGCCGGCGCGCGGTTGCTCTCGCCGTCGTCGGCCTGGCGTTCGCAGGTGTCGCGCCGGCGAGCCGCGTCGGCTTCGCCCCGCCCGCTGCATCGGCGGTGCAGACGTCGTCGGCGCAACAGCCGAAGCACGTGCAGACCGATGAGAGCGCGAGCCTGCGCCAGGGCCTCGTCGGCGCAGTCGACGTCCGCGGCGCGCGCATCCAGGTGCAGGGCATCTGGCTCGACATGGTCGCGGGCAAGACGAAGCTGCTGCGCAACGGGAGTCCGGCGGGCCTCGACACTCTGAAGGTGGGCGAGAACATCCGCTTCACGGTCGCGCCCGAGAGCACGGCAACGCCGAGCGTGCGGCTGATCTATGTGCCTTGAGCGGCCGCCGCAGCGGCCGCGCCGCCGGCGCGGGTTCACGCTGATCGAGGTGATGATCGTCGTCGTCATGATCGCCATCCTCGGCGCGGTCGCGCTGCCGAGCTATCAGGCGTCGGTGCGCAAGGGGCGCCGTGCCGACGCCCGCTCCGTGCTGGTAACGACGGCACAGCTGATGGAGCGCTACTCGACCGAGCACGCGACCACCGGCTACTCGACCGCCACACTCAGCACCGTCGCCGGGCCGACGGTGGTCGCGAAGCCGGCGAGCGACAACGGCTACTACGTGCTCTCGTTGGGCAACCTTGCGGCGACGACCTTCACCTTGCAGGCCGCGCCCCAGGGCGCGCAGTCGAGCGACGGATGCGGCACCTTCACGCTCGACGAGCGCGGCGTTCGTGGCGTCACTGGCGGGACGCTGACGACGACCGACTGCTGGTAGGTCGCACCGCGGCGGAGTCCCGGAGCAAAGCGGAGCGGCCCTCCGTACGGCCCTCGGCCGCCGATGGTGGGCGTCTCAATCCACCATGAAGCAGGCAAGACGCGCGGCGACGACGCGCCGGGCGACGATCACGGGCTCGTCGCTCGCATCGTCGGCGGCGACACCGACGCGTTCGAGTTCGTCCTGGGCCGCCACAACGGCGCGCTCTTTCGCACCGCGCGAGCGAGCGATCCTGCGCGACGATGCCGACGCCGAGGACGTGCTGCAGGAGGCCTCTCGCGGCGTTTCGCCATCTCGGCGAGTTTTCGCGCGAGCTCGCCTGTCGACCTGGCTGACCGGACCGTCATCCACCAGGCGCTCGGCCGGCTGCGGGCACGGCGGCCTGAGGCGGAGTTTGCCCGTCAGCCTTCGACCGGCGGCAGGAGCTTTCTCAGGACGTCGGGGTCGACCGGCTTTTGCAGGTAGTGGTCGACCCGGGCGAAGGTGTCGGTGACGCGGGCGTCGTCATGCTCGCGGCCGGTGACGGCAATCAGCACGATGTCGTCGCCGTAGCGCTCGCGCAGCGCCCGCGTCAGCTGGTTGCCGTCCATTCCGGGCATGCCGATGTCGAGCAGGACGCAATGCGGTTGCTCGGCCTCGATGAGGGCGAGCGCACGGACGCCGTCGCTCGCGACCGAGACCTTGTAGCCACTCAGCTCGAGCGTCTCGGCGAGCGCCTCCGCGGCGTCGGCCACGTCGTCGACCACCAGAACTCGAACGTCGTCTGCGTCGCTCATCCGGGGGATTCTCCCACCGCGCCGCCTGGCGACGGCATGTCCGCGGCGAAAATCCGACCGCCGGCGCTGCGGCCCGGCCTCAACTCTCCGCGGGCTTTGCAGGCTGCCGCCTGGCATCGCCATCGGGCGGCGGCACGTCTGCCGCATCGGCTCGGGAGGGGGTGGCAATCCTTGTGCCGCGGCAGCAACGCCGGGGTGCTCAGCGCGGCTTGATCGGCGTATACAGCTGCTCGGCCGCGGCTTCGGGCTTCATCAGCCGCCAACGCTCGAGCTCGGCCAGCTCGGTGACCGAGCGGTGCGCCTCCTCGCGCCGGAGGATTGGATCGAGGGCGAGGACACGGCCGACGCAGCGCGCGATCCATTCGTCGGTATCGCGGACATATTCGCCCGGCGCCTGGACGCGCTCGACCGGAATCCGCTCGGTGCGCTCGAAGCTCGCGTCCTCGCCGAGCCCGGCGGTGTTCTGAAAGTCGACCTGGACCGTCGCGCTGGCGTGCAAGCGGCGTGCGAACTCGTCGTCGGCCGCGGCGATCGGATCGAGGTGGCCTTGCGCGGTCCAGAGGCGGGTCGCCAGATCGACGAACTGCTCGGGCTCGGCACCGACCTCGAGCTGGCTCAGCCGCAGCGCGAAACGGTCGACCCACTGCTCGCGTGTGACGTTGAAGTCCATCGCCGCCCTCAGCCGGTCAGCGCGTCCGACGGCAGCCATTCGCCGCCGACGAGCAGCTCGTGGGGCCCGAACTGCGCCTTGTAGGCCATCTTCTCGCTGCCCCGGATCCAGTAGCCGAGGTAGACGTTCGCGAGCCCGAGCTGGCGCGTCTGCTCGATCTGCCAGAGCACGTTGTAGGTGCCGTAGCTCGTCTTCGGCTCGGGCTCGAAGAACGTGTAGACCGCCGACAGGCCGTCGTTGAGAACATCGAGGATCGAGACCATCTTCAGCGCGCCGTCGCCGTCGTGCGAAGGCTCGCGGAACTCGACCAGGCGCGAATTGACGCGACTCTGCAGCAGGAACTGGGTGTACTGGTCGACCGAGTCGTGGTCCATGCCGCCGCCGATGTGGCGCCCGGCCTGGTAGCGCAGGTACAGCTGGTAGTGCTCGGCGACGAAGCACAAGCGCAGTACCCTGGCCTGGAGCCGGCCGTGCGCGCGCTGGGCGCGGCGCTGGCTGCGGCTCGGCTCGAACGTCGCGACCGGAACGCGCAGCGGCAGGCAGGCGCGGCAGCCGTCGCAGTAGGGTCGATAGGTGAACATGCCGCTGCGGCGAAAGCCGTTGGCGACGAGCCCGGAATAGGCGTCGGCATGGATCAGGTGGCTCGGCGTCGCCACTTGCGAGCGCGCCATGCGCCCGGCTAGATAGCTGCACGGGTAGGGCGCCGTGGCGTAGAACTGCAGCGACGCGAGCGGAAGCTCTTTCGGATGGGTCACCGGCGACGGTCCTCGAAGGCCCTGGGGTCGGCGCCGGCCGGCTGCGCGCCAAAGCCGAGCTCTTCCCACAACCGCAAATCATAGGACCAATCGCCGACGTCGCTCTGCGCGATGGCGTCCTGCAGCCGCCGCTGGAAGTCGGCGCGGGCGATCTCGCGGCCGCCGAACGAGGCGAGATGCGAGGTCTTCTGCTGGCAGTCGATCGTCTCGATCGCGTGGCCGCGGCAGAACGCGACCAGCGCCGCCAGCGCGATCTTCGAGGCGTCGGTGCTGCGGGCAAACATCGATTCGCCGAAGAACATGCGGCCGATGGCGACGCCGTAGAGGCCGCCGGCGAGATCGTCGTCGATCCACGTCTCGAAGCTGTGGACCCGCCCGAGCGCGTGCCAGGCGGAGTACGCGGCCAGCATCTCGGCGACGATCCAGGTTCCGGTCTCGCCGTCGCGCGCGACCGTTGCGCACGACTCGATGACGCGACGCGTCGCGCCGTCGACGCGGATCGTCGCCCCCGGCGTCGCCAGGAAGCGGCGGATCGTCTTCCTGAGCGATCGGCTGAGCTTGAACTCCGCCGGCAGCAGGACCATGCGCGGGTCGGGCGACCACCAGAGGATCGGCTGGCCGTCGCTGAACCACGGGAAGATGCCCTTGCGATACGCCTCCTCGAGGCGGGTCGGCGTCAGCTCGCCGCCGGCGGCGACGAGCCCCGGGATGTCGCTCGTGCGCGGCAGTGCACGCTCGGCGTCCGGGAGCGGATCGTGCGGACCCCGCAGCCAGCGGATCACGCCGCGCCGGTCAAGGCTGCGGCGCCGCCGCGGCGACCGGCTTCTTCTGCGTCACGGCGACGCCGTTCTTGACGGCGACGATCTCGGCCAGGATCGAGACGGCGATCTCGGCCGGCGTGCGGCTGCCGATGTCGAGGCCGATCGGCCCGTGCAAGCGCGCAATCTCGGTGGTGCTGAGGTCGAACAGCGCGAGACGGTCCTTGCGCTTGGCGGTGTTGCCGCGCGAGCCGAGCGCACCAACATAGAACGCCGGCGACTTGAGGGCTTCGAGGAGGACGAGGTCGTCGAGCTTGGGGTCGTGCGTGACAGCGACCACCGCGGTGTGCGGATCGAGCTGCAGCTCGACGGCGAGGTCGTCGGGCATCGCGGTGCTGAACGTCGTCCCCGGGACGTCCCAAGTCAGGTGGTACTCCTCGCGCGGGTCGCAGACGATCACTTCGAAGTCGAGGCCGAGCGCCATCTGCGCGAGCGCGCGTGAGAGCTGGCCGGCGCCGATGACAAGCATCCGCCAGCGTGGGCCGTAGAGAGCGCGCATCGTCTTGCCGTCGAAGCTGAACGCTTCGCCGCGGCGCGCCGGCTCGACGCCGACGCGTCCGCTCGCGAGATCGACGACGCGGGCGACGAGCTCGTGGCGTGCCGTGCGCTCGAGCACGTCGTCGACCCAGGCGGTGTCCGCGAGCGGCTCCTGCACCAGGCGCAGGTTGCCGCCGCACGGCAGGCCGAAGCGCGCTGCCTCTTCCTTGGTGACGCCGTAGGCGACGAGCGACGGCGCCGCGACGCGCTCGCCCTTTCGCACGCGGTCGATCAGGTCGTCCTCGACGCAGCCGCCCGAGACCGAGCCGACGACAAGGCCGTCGTCGCGCATCGCGAGCAGCGCTCCCGGTGGCCGCGGCGCCGAGCCCCAGGTCTCGATCACCGTGACGAGCCAGACGGCGTGGCCCGCGGCACGCCAGTCGCGCGCCTGGACGAGCACCTGCAGGTCGAGACTGTCCATCGCTGTTGCGCTCGATCGTACGCGCGGCGGCGCGCTACTGCATGAACCAGCCGTGGCTGACGACGAGCGACTGGCCGGTCAGCGCGTTGGTCGGGAACGCGGCGAAGAAGAGGGCGACGGCGGCGACGTCGGCGGTGGTCGTGAATTCGCCGTCGACGGTCTCCTTCAGCATCACCTTCTTGATCACCTCGTCCTCGCTGAGGCCGAGCTCCTTCGCCTGCTCGGGAATCTGCTTGTCGACCAGCGGCGTGCGGACGAAGCCGGGGCAGATCACGTTGGCGCGCACCTTGTGCTTGCCGCCTTCCTTGGCGATCACCTTGGCCAGGCCGATCAGACCGTGCTTGGCGGCGACGTACGGCGCCTTCAGCAGCGACGCCTCCTTCGAATGCACCGAGCCCATCAGGATGATGCTGCCGCCGCGCCCCGATGCGTACATGTGCGGCAGGCACGCCTTGGTCGTGAGGAACGCGCCGTCGAGGTGGATCGCGATCATCTTCTTCCACTCGGCGAACGGGAATTCCTCGACCGGGTGGACGATCTGGATGCCGGCGTTGCTGACCAGGATGTCGACGCCGCCCCAGGCCTTGACGACCTCGGCGACGGCGGCGTTGACCTGGCCTTCGTCGCTGACGTCGGCGGCGACGGCCATCGTCTGGCCGCCGCTCGCCTTCAGCTCCTCGGCGACCGCCATGGCGGCGTCGCGGTTCAGGTCGGCGATGACGACCCTGGCGCCTTCGCGCGCGTAGAGGGCGGCGATTTCCTTGCCGATGCCGCTCGCGGCACCGGTGACGATCGCGATCTTGTCTTGCAGTTGGCGTGTCATGCGGCTCTTGCTCCGGGAAGTTTGCTGGGGGTCACCGTGGCGGCGACCGGCTGGTCGCTGAGCAGGTCGAACACTTCGACTCCGCTCGCAATGGGTTTTCGCTGCAGCCAACGCGGGTCCGACAGCGTCTGCGCGGTGTCGGCCATGCCGGCCGCCCAGTGCTCCTCCATCGACGCGCGCGAGAACTCGTAGTCCTTCGATTGGCTCTCGTAGTGCTTGCTGCGGTAGATCAGGTGGACGACGCTGACGGCAGCATCGACCTGCACCCGCATCAGCGCCTTCGCATCGGGGTCGTCGCGCAGGCGCTGATGCGG
>DATAYY010000116.1:0-3832 GCA_036272325.1 Caldimonas sp.
CAACACGCCGCACAGCATCGCGGCCGACGCGCAGGGCCGCATCTACGTGGCCGACCGGGCCAACCGCCGCATCCAGGTGTTCGACGGCGACGGCAAGTTCCTGCGCGCGATGACCATCGACGTTCCGTTCGACAAGAGCACCCGCCCGGTGATCGGCAATCCGGTCGATCCGAGTGCGACCTCGGGCACCTTTGCGCCCGGGGCACCGTGGGCGATCTGCATCACGCCCGGGCCCCACCAGGTGCTCTACAGCGCCGACGCGTACCCGGGCCGGATCTACAAGCTGAGCCTGGACGGCAAGGTGCTCGGCACGATCGGCGGCCCAGGCCGCCAGCTCAAGCAGTTCGCCTGGGTGCACGAGATCGCGTGCCCTTCGGAGGACGTGCTCTACGTCGCCGAGCTGTTGACCTGGCGCGTGCAAAAGCTCCTGCTGCGGCCGAATTGAGCGAAGCCTGAGCGCGCCGGCGAAGCGCACCTTGGTCGATCGAGAGACGACTGCCTTGAACGCGAAGCGGACCTCGACCCGGCGGTCGTATGACGTGGTGCTCTACGGGGCCACCGGTTTCGTCGGCCGGCAGACGGTGGCCCACTTCGCTGCCCACGCCGACGGTGTTCGCTGGGCACTGGCCGGCCGTTCGGCGCAAAAACTCGAGCAGGTGCGTCAAGCCAGCGGGCGTGGTGCCGCCGACGCCGGGATCATTGTTGCCGATGCGACCGACAGCAAGGCGTTGGACGCGCTGGCCGGCCAGGCCGCAGTGGTGCTGAGCACTGCGGGGCCCTTCGCCCTGTACGGCAGCGCGCTCGTCGCGGCCTGCGTGGCACACCGCACCGACTACGTCGACATCACCGGCGAAACGCCCTGGGTGCGCGGGCTGATCGATCGCCATCACGCGCAGGCTGCGCGCGACGGCACGCGCATCATCCCCTGCTGCGGATTCGACTCGGTGCCGTCCGATCTCGGTGCGTGGCTGGTCGCCGAGGCCATCAGGCGACAGCACGGTGAGCCCTGCGTGAGCGTGAAGGCCTGTCATTCGATGCGCGGCGGTCTCAACGGCGGTACCTTGGCTTCGGCGCTGACTCTCTTCGAGGCCGGCCAGGATCGGCTGGTCGCCGACCTGTTTCTGCTCAATCCGCCGGGCACCGTACCGCGCAACCTCGTCGAGCATGCCGACCCCGTGGCACCGCATCACGACGCTGATTTCAATGCATGGGTGGGCCCGTTCATGATGGGACCGGTGAACACCCGTGTGGTGCGCCGCACGGCGGCGCTCCTGAAGGCGCGCGGCGACGCGGCCTATGGCGCGCGCTTCGGCTACCAGGAATACATGCGCTTCGGCAGGGGCCCGCTCGCCGCCGCGGCGGCCGTGGGCATCAGCGTCGGCATGGGCATGGGACAGGCGGCGATGCGCTTCAAGGCCGCGCGCGAACTGGCCCGTGCTGTCGCCGTGTCGCCCGGACAGGGCCCGTCGGAGCGCACGATGGACGGCGGATCGTTCCGCTGCGAGCTCGTCGCCAAGACCGCCAGCGGCAAGGTGCTGCGCGGCCGCGTCGCGGGCCAAGGTGATCCTGGCAACCGCGCGACGACGACATTCGTCTGCGAGTCGGCGCTGGCGCTGGCGACGCAACCGCGAGCCCTTCCGGGTGGCGAGCGCGGCGGTGGCGTGCTCACTCCCGCGAGCGGGCTGGGCCTGGCGCTGGCCCAGCGCTTGATTGCGGCGGGAATCACGTTGGAGCCGATGCCGATCTGAGCGGCCTCGCGGCCATCTCCTGCCAGCGACGGCGAACCGACCACGCGTCAGGATCGGATCGGCTCGATCAGCGCACGCACCCGCGCCAGCGCCAGGCCGAGCTCGGAGGCCTGCCCGGCGCCCACCTCGGCGGCGAACGCTGAGGCCTCGCCGAGCGCCGCCGCAGCCGCCGCCGGGTCGCCGGCCATGAGGTCGGCCTCGGCGCGGTTGCAGAGCAGCACGCCGAGACCGAGCGAGTCTGACGCCGCGCGCAGAAAGCGCTCGCCCGTCCGAAGGCAATCCCGTGCCTCCGCCGACCGGCCTTGACGGGCGTGAAGCAGCCCCAGATAGCCCAGGTACTGGCCTTCCATGCGCTCGTCGCCGTGCGCGCGGACGATGCGCAGCGCCGCTTCGAACTGCGCCTGCGCGTCGTCGGGTCGGTGCAGCCTTTCGAGCACGATGCCGAGGTTGCAGAGGACGATGCTCTCGACGAGCACGCTGCCGAGCTGGCGCGCCAACCCGAGCGCGCTCGTGGAAACGGCAAGGGCCTGGTCGAGGCGACCTTGAACCAGGTGCAGCTGGCCGAGGTTGCACAGGATGTTTCCTTCGAGGACGCGATGGCCGGTCTCGCGTGCGATCGCCAAAGCTTCCTCGTCGCGTGCCTGCGCTTCGTCGACGTTTCCGACCTCGGCGTAGAGGTTGCCGAGGTTGGCGAGCAGCCGACCTTGCATGGGCCGATCGCCGAGTTCGCGTGCAAGCGCGAGCGCACGCTGGTAGTTCGACAGGGCCTCGTGGGTCTGGCCGCGGACGAGCTCGACGTTGCCGAGGCCGCTGATCGCCTTGCACTCCAGGGTGCGATCGACAAGTGCGCGCGCCATCTCCATCGACATCAGGTAGCGCTGGCGCGCTTCGTCGATCTGACCCCGATGCAGATGCAGCCAGCCGAGCCCCAGCGTCAGCTTGGCCTCGCAGAGCCGATCGCCAGCGACAGCGGCGCGGGCGAGCGCCTGCACGTACCGGCTCAGCGCCGGATCCGTCTTGCCACACGCCGCGAGCGCATCGGCGAGCACCGACTGCGCGTGCGCCGCGTCGTGGTCGCTCAGACCCGGCATCGCAGCGACGGCCTCGGCCAGCTCGGCGCCGAGCTCGAACGGCCCGCGCAGCGTCAGTGCCGCCCAGGTCCCCTCGAGCGCGCCGATCGCCCGCACCGCGTCGCCGCGTGACGCTGCCGCCCGGCACGCAGCGACGAGGTTGTCGAGGTCTGCGCAGGTCTCCTCCACGCTTCGCTCGCTGCCGAGCGCGGCGAACCAGGCGCAGTGCCGCTCTTGGGCAGCGCGCAGCGCGGCCGGACCGCTGGCGACGAATCGCCCCTCGCCGCGCAAGTGCTCCGCGGCGTACTCCTTGACGCTGACGAGGAGATCGAAGCGGTTGTCGGACACCGGCCTGACGAAGGACTTGTCGACCAGCGAGTGCACCGCGTCGGCGGGCCACGCCGCGTCGCCATGGGCCGCCAGATCCAGCACGGCCTCCGCTGCCTCCAGCGTGAAGCCGCCTTCGAACACCGACAGTTGGGCCAGGGCCGCCTTGTCGGACATCGAAAGCAGGTCCCACGACCAGTCGAACGTTGCCCGCAAGGTTGCCTGCCGGTCTTGCCGCCCTCGCGCCGACGACAACAGCTTGAACCGCTCGCCCATGCGCGCGAGCAACATTCGCGGCGGCATGACCGCCACGCGCGCGGCCGCCAGCTCGATCGCCAGCGGCAGCCCGTCGAGCAGCGCCACCAGCTGGACGATGACGGCGGCGTCGTCGGCGTCGAGCGGTCGTGTCGGCCGGCTCGCCTCGGCGCGGCGCATGAACAGTGCCGCGGCGTCGTCGCGCGGCAAGGGGGGCAGCGCCATGGCCTCTTCACCGGCCAGCCCCAGCACCTCGCGGCTGGTGACGAGGAACCGCGCTTCGATCGCACGATCGAGCCAATGCCCGAGGGTCTCGCGCGCGTGGCCGGAGACCTGTTCGAAGTTGTCGAGGATCACCAGGCACCGGCCACGACCAGCGATCGCATGGCCGAGCTGGAGCACCGGGTCGTCTTCGCTGGGCGGCACGTCGAG
>DATAYY010000117.1:0-30604 GCA_036272325.1 Caldimonas sp.
GTATGCCCGTTCGAGCCCCGCCGAAGCGGTCAATGACATCACGTCCCGCGCAGCGAGGTGATACGACCGCTGCACATTGCACAGCCGCCGCTCGATCCAGCAGCAACCGCTGAGGCCAACGACGACTCGGCGCCGGTCAGCGTAAATACGCCTGCGGCGTCATGGACAAGGTGCAGCAACGACTCGACCGAATGCCCCACGCAGTGACGGTTCGCAAGAGCACCATTGAGCACGTCTTCGGAACTCTCAAGCACTGGATGGGTTGGACGCACTTCCTGACGAGAGGGTTCAAGAATGTCGCGACGGAGATGAGCTTGAGCGGGCTGGCCTACAACCTCAAGCGCGTCATCAACATCCTTGGCTTCGCGCGGACCAAGAAGGCGATGCAATTGCTGAGTGCATAGGCACTCTTTACTTCGCGTAGTACCCCCAAGTGGCGCCTCGAAACGGCCTTCGGAATCGTTCTAGCGACTATTGGTGCCATCCGTTCTGAATGCGCCTGTCGATCCAATCAGCGACGCAAGGAGGCCTTCGACGCAACGACCTTCGACGCGTTCTCACACAGCCTCGCTGCGGAGCAGCCATTGGGCTCACCACTGCGAGTGACCGGTACAGGTCGATCCAATCGTCGATCTGATCGGTCGAAAACAGTCGCCCAACGTCGATAGCGGACGTGACCCAACCCAGAGGTGTGGCACAGTAGCCCGGACTTCGCTCTATCCGAGTACTACGGCTAGTCCGACGGGGAACGATTAGGGGAACGCAGGAAACCTCACCGTGACGTCCGGCAAGCGCGGCGCCGCCTGGAAGCGAACGTTCGAGTCCCTCCGGGAGACCAACGCCGTCACGCACGCCGCGTGCGACGTCATGCACCGAAAGGCTCTGCATACCTGACGATGGATGCGTCGCTCGCGGGACTGGTCCACGACTACGGCTACCTTGCGGTCCTCGTCGGCTCGTTGCTCGAAGGCGAGGCGATCCTCTTGCTCGCTGCGTACGCGGCGCACCGCGGCTACCTGTCGTTGCCCGTCGTGATCGCCGTCGCCTTTGTCGGCGCGACGCTCGGCGACCAGTTCTTCTTCTTCGCCGGGCGCTTCTTCGGGCCGGCGCTGCTGCGCCGGTTCGACAGCATCGCGTCGCGCTCCAGCCGCGTCGACGCTCTTTTGCTGCGCCACAGCGCGCTCCTCGTCATCGGCCTTCGCTTCACCTACGGGCTGCGCATCGCCGGGCCGATCATCCTCGGCATGAGTACCTTGTCGGCGCGGCGCTTCCTTCTCTTCAACGCCATCGGCGCGCTGCTTTGGGCGCCGGCGATCGCTGCGGCGGGCTATCTGCTCGGCCACGTCATCGAGGCGATGATCGTCGACCTGAAGCGCTTCGAGCTCTATGGCCTCGGCGTCGTCGCCTGCCTGCTGGTGCTGATCGGCGTGGTCTCGCATCTGCGCGGTCGACGCTGAGCGCGGCGGCGCGAAGCGCACAAGGCCGGCGCACCGACCCGAAGTCACGGCGGTCTTGCGACGGCCCGAGGTGGCATCCGGCTGTCTGATGTCGGCGGCGCCCCCTGACTTGCGCTCGCCCGCTCGATCTCCGCGTTGAGCTCGGCGCCGATCAGAAACGCCAGGCCGCACAGGTAGAGCCAGAGGAGCAGCGCGATCACCGCGCCGATCGAGCCATAGGTCAGTGAGAAGTGGTCGAAATAGCGCACGTACAGTTGCAGGATCGTCGACGCGAGCAGCCAGAGCGCGACGCCGACGAGCGTTCCCGGCAGCAGCCAGCGCCACGCCGGCCGCTCGATGTTCGGAGCGAACCGGTAGACGACATCGAACGCGGCGATTGCGAGCACGACGATGATCGTCCAGCGCGCCGCCGGCCACACGACGATCGCCTCGCCGAAGCCGGCGTTGGCGAGACCCTTGCTGAAGCGCCAGCCGTAGATCATGAGCACCAGCGCCGACCCCAGCAGCACCAGCAGCGCGAGCGTGAGCAGCACGGTCACGCCGAGGCGGCGCAGCCACGGGCGCTGCTGGCGGACGTCGTAGACGAGATCGAGCGTCACGATGACAGCGCGCATCCCCTGGGCCACCGACCAGACGAGGAGCAGCAGCGCGAACGACAGCGGGCCGCGACTGGACGTGCCGCGCACCTCGCGGACGATCGAGTCGACGAGCGTCGAGGCCGAGTCCGGCGCCATCATGCCGAGCAGCCGATGCAGCACGTTCTCCGGCAGCGCGGTCGAATGCAGCGCGACCCCGAGCAGCGAGACGAGCAGCAACAGCAGGGGAAAGAGCGCGAGCAGGAAGAAGAACGCGAGCCGCGCCGCCTGGCCGCGGACGTCGTGGCCGCGACCGTTGCGCCAGCTGCGCGCGATGAGCTCACGCGGCGTCAGTCCGCCAAGGCCGCTCCAGCCATGCGAGCCCTCTGAGCCGAAACGTCGGCCATCCATCAGGCGGATGGTACGGATCCGGATCGATCCCTTGCACGCGCGAAGCGTCGTGTCAACGCCGCGCCGAGGGACTGCTGCGGCGAGAGGTTCGGTACGCTCGGTCGCGCCAAAGTCGCGGCGCAGGCTAGCATCCACGCGTCCCGGCGCCCTGGACAGTCCGCCATTGCGCCACTGGCGGCGATCGGAGGTGGTGTGGGGAGTGCGATCGCAAGGCTCGTCATGGTCGGCGTGATGCTCGCCGCGCTACCGCCGCTGGCGCCGGCCCAGAAGCGGATCCTGACCTGCAAGGACGAGAAGGGGAGGACAGTGCTCTCCGATCCGAGCGATCCGCGCTGCTACACGCCGCCGCCCAGCGAGGACGCGAAGGCCGCGGACGAGGAGCGCAAGCGCAAGGCGAAGGAGACGTATCTTGCGTGCAAGGCGGAGCAGCGCAGCAACCAGAGCCTGATGGGCCGCTACCCGAACAAACAGAAGCACGACGCCGCGCGGGAGCAGGCATTGAGCCAGGCGGAAGCGACGCTCAGGATCTCGCAGGCGAGGATGGAGCAGCTGCTCGCCGAGCGGCAGCGGCTGCGCGACGAGGCCGAGTTCTATCCGAAGGGAAACCTGCCGCCGAAGCTCAGACGCGACAGCGACTCGAACGCCGCATTGATCGAGGCGCAGGCCGCTGCGATCACCGCCCAAAAGGACGACGCCGCGCAGAAGAACGCCTTCTACGACGACGAGCTCGCCAAGCTGAAGAAGCTCTGGTCGCCGCAGGCCGACCGCCACGGCTGCGTCGCACCGCAGGACTGACGACAGATGCGGCGCTCAGTGCCGCTGGTACTGCTTCGCGCCGAACAGGACCTCGCGCTCGGCCTCGGTGCGAAAGGGCTTGCGCAAGCCAGCCAGGACTCCGACGCCGCGCTGCACCGCCGGCCGCGCAGCGATGCGGTCGAACCAGTCCTTCAGGCGCGGGAATTCGGCCCAGTCGATGCCCTGGTTCTGCCACGAGCGCAGCCAGGGAAAGATCGCGATGTCGGCGATCGTGAATTCATCCGCGGCGACCCAGTCGCGCTGTTGGAGTCGCTTGTCGAGGACGCCGTAGATGCGCCTCGCCTCGTTGCTGTAGCGGTCGATGGCGTACGGGATCTTCTCCGGCGCGTAGAGCCGGAAATGGTGCGTCTGACCGAGCATGGGGCCGACGCTGCCCATCTGGAACATCAGCCATTCGAGCGTCTGGTAGCGCCCGCGCAGGTCTGCCGGCAGGAATCGACCCGTCTTGGCGGCAAGATAGAGGAGGATCGCGCCCGATTCGAACAGCGAGATCGGCCGGCCGTCCGGCCCGTCGGGATCGACGATGGCCGGGATCTTGTTGTTCGGGCTGATCGCCAGGAACTCGGGCCTGAACTGCTCGCCGGTGCCGATGTTGACGGGAATTGCACGGTATGGCAGGGCGCATTCCTCGAGCATGATGTGAACCTTGTGGCCATTGGGCGTGGCCCATGAATACACTTCGATCATCGCGTCGCGTCCATCTCATCGGTGGCGCGGCCGCGCCCCTTGCGGGCGACTCTAGTGGATCGGAGACAGGCATGCTCGGCTCGATCAAGGCGCTGATCGAGCGCGCCACCCGGCGCGCCGAGAGCGATTCCATCGCCGGCTGGGCGCGGCGAGCGGGCTACGTCCACAAGCGCGAGAAGGAGGGCGACGGCTTCGCGGTCGAGGGCAGCTTCGACGGCACGCCGTGGCGGCTCGAGTGGGGGCGGCCGCAGCGCCGCTACCTCGAGGGCCATGAGCTTCGCATGCGAATGGTTCTCGGCCTTCCGCCCGACCTGCAGCTGCTGCTGATGACGAAGTCGCTCAAGGAGCGGCTTGCCAGCGAGGCGTTCGAGCTGGCGACGCAAAGCAACCAGACGGCGCTCGACGACAGCCTCGGCGAGGAGACGCGCTGGCTGGTCGTCTTCCCCAAGGTGCCGCTCTCCGAGTCGCAGGTCCTTCGCAATTGCTACGCGGTCGTCGCCGGTCATCGGCACGAAGGCGCGGCGTGGCTCGACGGAGCGCTCGCGCACGCGCTCGAACGCGCTGCCACCACGTGGCTCAACACGCAGCCGCCGTTCCTGCTTATGACGTTGCGCGGGCGCCTCTACCTGCGCATGCAACTCGCCAGCGCCGACGAGCAGGACATCACCGCCGCCCTGACGCTGTTCGGCATCGCCGGCGCCGCCGCCCGCCGGGTCGCCCGCGCCCGCGGCGACGACACGCCGTGGACGACCTCGAGCACGACCGCCTGGCAATCGCTGCCCCCGGAACGCCCCGCCGAAAAAGGGGCTCCGTAGGACCACGCCTCCCTCCCGGAGGGAGGTACGAAGCTGGGGTCAGAGCAGCCTGTCAGCGCAGCCGGGGAGGGACGCTATGCGTGCCTGCCCAGCTCCATCTTCGCGATCGCGTTGCGGTGCACCTCGTCAGGCCCGTCGGCGAAGCGAAGGGTGCGCGCTCCGGCGTAGAAGCCGGCGAGCGGAAAGTCGTCGGAGACGCCGCCGCCGCCATGCACCTGCATCGCCCAGTCGATCACCCGGCACGCCATGTTGGGAGCGACGACCTTGATCATCGCGATTTCCGACTTGGCCGCCTTGTTGCCGGCGACGTCCATCATCCACGCCGTCTTCAGCGTCAGCAGCCGCGCCATGTCGATCTGGCAGCGCGCCTCGGCGATCCGTTCGCGCGTCACGCCTTGCTCGGCGACGGTGCGCCCGAACGCGACCCGGCTCGACGCCCGCCTGCACATCAGCTCGAGCGAGCGCTCGGCGAGGCCGATCAGGCGCATGCAGTGGTGGATGCGCCCCGGCCCGAGGCGGCCCTGCGCGATCTCGAATCCGCGCCCCTCGCCGAGCAGGATGTTCGCGGTCGGCACGCGCACGTCCTTGAAGTCGACCTCCATGTGGCCGTGCGGCGCGTCGTCGTAGCCGAAGACGTTGAGTGCGCGCAGGATCGTGATCCCATTCGTCTCGGCCGGGACGAGCACCATCGACTGTTGCGAATGACGCGGAGCGTCGAGGTCGGTCTTGCCCATGAAGACGAAGATCTTGCAGCGCGGGTCGCCGGCGCCGCTCGTCCACCACTTGCGGCCGTTGATGACGTATTCGTCGCCGCGGCGCTCGATGCGCGCCTCGATGTTGGTCGCGTCCGACGACGCGACCGCCGGCTCGGTCATCGCGAAGGCGCTGCGGATCTTGCCGTCGAGGAGCGGCTCGAGCCACTGCTTCTTCAACTCGGGCGAGCCGTAGCGTTCGATCGTCTCCATGTTGCCGGTGTCGGGCGCCGAGCAGTTGAAGACCTCGCTCGACCACGGTACGCGGCCCATGATCTCGGCGAGCGGCGCGTAGTCGCTGTTCGAGAGGCCGAAGCTGCGGCCGCTTTCCTTCGAACCCTTGCCGCCGGCGGTCGGTGGCAGGAAGAGGTTCCACAGCCCCTGCGCGCGCGCTTTCGGCTTGAGCTCCTCGATCGTCTGCAGCGGCGTCCAGCGCTTGCCGGCCTTGGTGTTGGCTTCGAGCTCGTCGTCGAGGCGCTGTTCGGCGGGATAGATGTGCTCGTCCATGAAGCGCAGCAATTGCGCCTGCAGCTCCTTCGTCCGGGTCGAATATTCGAAGTCCATGGTGGTCTTTCGTTGGTGAAGGAGGCGGCGCCTGCGCCGTCAGCTCTGCTGGGCGATGCGCCAGCCCATCTCGGCGAGCGGCCGTGCGCCGGCCGCCGATTGCCGCGCCTGCGCGCTCGACGCCGTGCCGGTCTCGACGCGCTTGGCGATCCCTTGCAGGATGCCGGTGATCCGGAACAGGTTGTAGGCGAGGTAGAAGTTCCAGTCGGCCATCACAGCGTCGGGATCGCCGCGCCCGGTCCGCTCGCAATAGCGGCGCACGTACTCGCGTTCGGTCGGGATGCCGAGCGCCTCGTGATCGAGCCCGCCGATGCCGCGCGCGCCGTGGCCGCCACCGGGAACGATGTGCCACGACATGCAGTGGTAGCTGAAGTCGGCGAGCGGATGGCCGAGCGTCGAAAGCTCCCAGTCGAGGACGGCGACGATCCGCGGCTGCGCGGCGGCGAAGACGAGGTTGTCGAGCCGGTAGTCGCCGTGCACGATCGAGACCTGGGTGTCGTCGCGCGCGCTCGCGGGGATGTGTGCCGGCAGCCATTCGATCAGCCGGTCCATCGCTTCGATCGGCTCGGTGATCGACGCCTGGTACTGCTTGGTCCAGCGACCGATCTGGCGCTCGAAGTAGTTGCCGGGCTTGCCGTAGCTCGCGAGGCCGACGCCGGCGGGCGCGACCGAGTGGAGGGCGGCGATGACGCGGTTCATCTCGTCGTAGACGGCGCTCCGCTCGGCCGGCGCGAGCGCCGGCAGCGACTGGTCCCAGAGAACGCGACCGTCGACGAACTCCATCACGTAGAAGGCGCGGCCGATGACGCTCTCGTCCTCGCACAGGACGTGCATCCGTGGCACCGGCACCGCGGTTTCGGCAAGTGCGCTCATCACCGCGAACTCGCGCTCGACCGCGTGCGCCGACGGCAGCAGCTTCGACGCCGGCCCGGGCTTCGAGCGCATGACGTAGGCACGTGCGGGCGTCAGCAGCTTGTAGGTCGGGTTCGACTGGCCGCCCTTGAACTGCTCGATCGCGAGCGGGCCGGCGAACCCTGGCAGGCTGGCGACGAGGTAGCGCTCGAGCGCGGCGACGTCGAAGGCGTGCGACTCGGCGACCGGCTTCGTGCCGGTGTTGGCTTCGGGGATGCTCATGGCGACGATTGGACGGCTCGGCCAGCGGCGCCGCAAGTGGCGCCGACCCCGAGTCAGCCGTTGGCGATCGCGAGCAGCTTGTCCTTCGAGAGGACGACCAGCCGGGTCGGCTCGATCCGCACCGCGCCTTCGCGCTCGAACCCCTTCAGCTCCTGGTTGACGCGCTGGCGCGAGGCGCCGAGCAACTGGGCGATATCTTCCTGCGCGAGCTGCAGGCCGACCCGGATTTCGTCGCCCTGCTGGACGCCGTAGCTGCGCGCGAGCAACAGGATCTGCTTGGCCAGGCGCGCCGACAGCGGCAGCGTGTTGAGGTCTTCGACGGTGTCGAAGAGGAGACGCAGGCGGCGGCAGTTGAGACGCAGCAATGCTTCGTAGAGCTCGACGTGAAGCGAGAGCAGCTCCTTGAAGTCGGGCTTGCGGACGACGAGCAGGGTCGTCGGGCCATGCGCATTGGCGTCGTGGGTCCGCGGCATGCCGTCGAAGAGGGCGATGTCGCCGAACCAGGTGCCGGGCTCGACGTAGGTGAGCGTGACCTGCTTGCCGGCGAGCGAGACCGAGCTGACGCGGACCGCACCGCGGGCGACCCCGCACCATTCCTCGGCCTCGGCGCCGCGCGTCGAGAGCAAGGCGCCATCGTCGATCCGGCGCACCACCGCGCGCGCCAGGATCGCCTCGCGCAGCGGCGCGGAAAGTCTCGAGAACCACGACCCGGATTCGATGTTCGACTGTTCCTCGATTGTAAGAACGGGGGGATGCACGACCGGTCGCTCAGGTGACAGTGCGACGCAGCGACGGCGTCAGGAAAAGCGCGGCGCGCGCTTCTCGACGAAGGCCTGCAGCCCTTCGGCGCCGTCGACGCTGAACAGGTTCGCGAGCAGGTTATCGCGCTCGGCGGCGAGCTGCTCGACGAGCGTGCGGCGCGGTGCCTGCGCGACCAGGTCCTTGGCGCTCGCGACCGCGCCGGGGGCGAGAGTGGCGAGCCGCTCGGCCAGGATCAGCGCGTCGGCGAGCGCGCTGCCCGGCAGGCTCACCAGCGCGACCAGGCCGCGCTCGTGCAAGCTCGCCGCCGAGACCGGATCGGCGAGCCAGAGCAACTGCTTGACGAGCGCCGGAGGCAGCGCCTGGGCGAGGTGTGCGGTCGCGCCGCCGTCGGGAGAGAGGCCGAGCCTCGCGTGCGACATCACGAAGCGGGCGTCCGAGGCCGCAACGATCAGATCGCACGCGAGCGCCAGCGAAAAGCCCGCGCCGGCCGCAGCGCCCTCGACGGCGGCGATCAGCGGCTTCGGGTAGCTCGCCATCGTCTCGATCAGGCGATGCAGGTCCTCGAGCATGCGGCGCTGCGCCGCCTCGCCGGCGGCGCGGCGCTCGATCAGGCCCTGCACGTTGCCGCCGGCACAGAAATGCGCACCGGCGCCCTGGACGACGACGGCGCGGATCTCCGGACTCGCTTCGGCGACGCCGAGCGCCTCGATGCCGGCCGCGATGACCTGCGCCGACAGGGTATTGCGCGTCGGCGGGTCGCTGATCGTCAGCACGAGCGTCGTGCCGCGCCGCTCGGTCAGCAGTTCCGAGGGCATCGCAAAGGCCTCGCGCGCGACTCGCGCGCAGCAGCGGAACACATGCTTCCCATCGGCCGGAATTGTGTCACGCGACGATGTCGCACGAAGGCTCTGCACGAGGGCCGACGCACACCCCCGGTGCTAGAGTGAATCGAACCGGTTTTCGCCCCCTTTCCGATGCGTCGAGTCCTGTTCCATTCCACGCTCGGCGCTGCGCTCCTGCTGCTCGCCGTCCCTGCCGTGCAGGCGCTCGGCTTCGGTCGCGGCGTGACATCGACCACGCTCGGCGCGCCACTCGACTTCTCCGCCCAGCTCGCGGTCGAGGGCGACGAGATGCCCGCGGGCGAGTGCGTCGCGGCCGAAGTGCGCGTCGGCGATTCCAGGCTAGCGCCGGAGCAGGTGCGGGCGACGATCGAGAACGGCCCCCGTCCCGGCGAGCGCCGCGTCCGCGTGACGACGCGCTCCGCGGTCGACGAACCGGTGGTCACGGTCGACGTCACCGTCGGTTGCCGGTCGCGGACGTCGCGCCGGTTCGTCGCCTTCGTCGATCCGCCGACGTTGCGCCTCGCGAGCTCCGGCGGCGACGACTTCACACCGCAGCGCGACGACCCGCAAGTGGCGCCGCTGGTCGACATCGTCAAGGCCGCGACGCGCGGCAGCTCGCGCGACCAGGCGCAGCAACCCGATCACGCGCTTCGTGCGCAGGTCGCGGCCTCGGCGCGCAAGCGCCACGACAAGACGCTGGCGGCGGGCTCTGCTCCGGCGGCGCGGCCGCGCCTGCGTCTCGACGCAGCGCCCGTCCTGCAGGCACGAGCACCGGAGTCGATCGCGAGCGCGCCGGCGCCGGCAACAGCAGCGCAGGCCGTCGCGGTGACCGCCGCTACCGCGACGCCGGCCGCCATCGCAGCGCTTGCCGCCGCCACGACGCCGGCCGATGCGGTACCGGCCGCCGACACTGCGTCGGCACCGGCCGCCTCGGAGCAGGCGCGGGTCGCGGGCTTCGAGGCCGCGCTCGCGCAGTTGCGGGGCGAGTCGCAGTCGCAGCAGAAGACGCTCGCTGCGTTGCAGGCGCGCTTGCGCGAGGCAGAAGGCGAGCGCTACGCGAATGGGCTGGTGTACTTGCTGGCGATCGGCACGCTGTTCTTCGCGGTCATTGCCTGGGTGTTCTGGGCCTTGCGGCCACGCCAGCGGCGCGATGCGCGCTGGTTCGAGGCCAATGCGCGCCAGCAGCGCGAAGCCGCAGCCGCCGAGGCCGACCCGAAGATCCCGCGCGTGAGCCAGCCGCCTTCGGGCTGGAACGAAGGTCCGCAGAGCCTCGCACCGGTGACGGCGCCGGCGTCGATCGGCGGCCTCGAAGTGACGACGGTGCTGGCGCCACAGTCGCACTATGCGCGCATGGCACGCGAGCAGGCGTCGGCGAATACGGCGCAGGCGTCGACAGCTTCGGCGTGGTCGCCGATGGAGGACCTGCTCGATCTCGAGCAGCAGGCGGAGTTCTTCGCGGTCCTCGGCCAGGACGACGCGGCCGCGGCGTTGCTGAGGTCGCATTTGCGCGACCACCGCGACGGCTGCCCGCTGCCCTATCTGCATCTCCTCGAGATCCACCGCCGCCGCGACCAGCGCGGCGCGTTCGAGCGCGCGCGAAGCGAGCACGGCGGCCAATTCGAGGGTCTCGCGCCCGGGTGGGACGATGCCGGCGACGCCGCGGCGTCGCTTGCCGCTCACGCCGAGACCATGGTCCAGGTCCAGACGCTCTGGGCGACGCCGAGCGAAGCGATGCGCTTGCTCGAGCGGCTGCTGTTCAGGCGCGGCGGCAGCGATGCCGTGTTCGACCTGGCGGCCTATCGCGACCTGCTGTTCCTCTACTCGGTCGCACGCGATCTCGCCGGCCAGACCGACGCAGGCGCCGACTCGATCGATCTCTACCTGCCGTTCGACGACGCGCCGACCGAGCCGTGGCCACGCGACGCCGGCGGTCACGCCGTCGACGTCGACGTATCGGGTTGGCCGGACATGCCCGACGAGCCGCTGGCCATCCGGCGCTCGGCCGGTAGACGCACCGGCTGACCACCAGCGGCCGGGGCAACGCGGGCGCGCTCAGAGCGCCCGCAGGCGATCGAGCGCGAGATCGAGCGTCTCGTCCTTCTTGGCGAAGCAGAAGCGCGCGATGCGCTGATCGAAGCCGTCGGCGTAGAACGCCGAGAGCGGGATCGCGGCGACGCCGACCTCGGTCGTCAGCCAGCGGCAGAAGGCGTCGTCACCGAGGTCGCTTACTGCCGAGTAGTCGACGCACTGGAAGTAGGTTCCCTGGCACGGCAGCAGGCGCAGCCGCGTCGTCGCCAGGCCGGCGCGAAAGCGGTCGCGCTTGGCGCGGTAGAACGCGGCCAGCGAGGTGTGGTGCGACGGCTCGGCGAGATAGCTCGCGATGCCGTGCTGCATCGGCGTGTTGACGGTGAAGACGTTGAACTGGTGCACCTTGCGGAACTCGGCGCTGAGCGGCGCCGGCGCCGTCGCGTAGCCGACTTTCCAGCCGGTCACGTGGTAGGTCTTGCCGAAGCTCGAGACGACGACCGTGCGCGCCGCGAGCTCGGGGATGCGGGCGGCGCTCGGGTGCTCACCTTCGTAGACCATGTGCTCGTAGACCTCGTCGCTGATGACGACGACGTCGGTCGGCCGCAGCAGTTCGGCGAGGCGGTGCATGTCGGCGGCCGACCAGACCGTGCCGCTCGGGTTGTGCGGCGAGTTGACGATGATCGCGCGCGTCTTCGGCCCGAGCGCGGCAGCGATGCGGTCGAAGTCCGGAGCAAACGTCTCGGGGAGCAGCGGCACATGCAGCGTGCGCCCGCCGGCGAGGGCGACGTTCGGCGCATAGCTGTCGTAGCTGGGGTCGAGGACGATGACCTCGTCGCCGGGGCCGACGAAGGCGAGCACGGCAGTGAGGATCGCCTGGGTCGCGCCGGCCGTCACCGTGACCTCCGAGGCCGGGTCATAGCGGTGGCCGTAGAGCGCTTCGATCTTGGCGGCGATGCGCTCGCGCAGGATCGGAATGCCGGTCATCGGCGGGTACTGGTTGAGGCCGGCGTGCATCGCCGCGTCGACGGCTTCGATCAGCTTCGGGTCGCAGTCGAAATCGGGAAAGCCCTGGCCGAGGTTGACCGCGCCGCGCTCGAGCGCGAGCGCCGACATGACGGTGAAGATCGTCGTGCCGACGTCCGGCAGGCGGCTCGCGACTTCGGGCACCCGGATGGCAGCAGCCATCGCTTAGAGCTGGTAGTCGTGCGCGTCGCCGGCCATCGCGCGCTCGACCAGCGGCCGCGTCAGGCGATCGGACGTCATCTCGGCAAACGCATAGACGAAGTTGCGCAGGTAGGCGCCGCGCTTGAACGCGATGCGGGTGATGTTCTGGCCGAACAGATGACCGACCGGCCGCGCCACCAGATCCGAGCCGGTGCCTTCCTCGCGCATCGCGATCTCGGCGACGATGCCAATGCCCAGGCCGAGCCGGACGTAGGTCTTGATGACGTCGGCATCGATCGCTTCGAGGACGACGTTGGGCACGAGCTTTCTCGTTGCGAACGCCTGGTCGACGCGCTTTCTGCCGGAAAACGCCGGGTGGTACGAGATCAGCGGCAACGGCGCCAGGTCCTCGATCGCGACACGATCGATCTGCGCCAGCGGGTGGCCGAGCGGGAGCACGAGGACGTGCTGCCACGCGTAGCACGGCAGCGTGACGAGATCGGCGAAGTCGCCGAGCGACTCGGTCGCGAGGCCGAAATCGGCGACCTCCTCGTAGACCATCTTCGCGACCTGCTCGGGCGTGCCCTGGTGCAGGCTGATGTTGACCTTGGGAAAGCGCTTCCTCATCTGCGAGATCGGCCCGGGCAGGAAGTATCTCGCCTGGCTGTGCGTCGTCGCGATCGAGAGCGTCCCGGCGTCCTGCTTGGAGAACTCGTCGCCGATTCGCTTCAGGTTGCCGACCTCGCGCATGATCACTTCGATCGACTTCAGCACTTCGCGTCCCGGCTCGGTGACGCGGCGCAGGCGCTTGCCGTGACGGGCGAAGATGTCGACGCCGAGCTCGCCCTCGAGCTCGAGGATGGCCTTCGAGACGCCGGGTTGCGAGGTGAAGAGCGCCTTGGCGGTTTCGGTCAGGTTCAGGTCGCGGCGGACGGCTTCCTGAACGAACCTGAACTGATGGAGGTTCATTGCCCGGACGATTATTCACCGAAGCCTGCGGCAACCAGCGCGGCGCGCGCCATCGCCTCGCTCACCGCGGCGTGCTCGCCGATCGCTGCATGCAAGCGGATCGCGATACCGGGATGGGCGGCAGCGAGCGCGTCGACGAGCGGCGGCAGGTCCTGGCGAAGATGGCCGCCGGTGCCGAGAAAGAGCGGCACGACGTCGATCCGGGTCGCGCCTTCGGCGACGAGGCGGGCGACGGCAGCATCGAGGCTCGGCGTCATCAGCTCGAGAAATGCGAGCGCGACCGGCAGCTCCGGCGCCGCGGCACGGATCCGTGCAGCGACGGCGTCGAAGGGCTCGGCCCAGCGCGGATCGCGGGCGCCATGGGCGAAGAGGACGAGGGCCTGCGTCATGCCGCGACCCTAGCGGAAGCGCACCAGCCAGCTGAAGGCGGCGAGCGAGAGGGCGAGATAGAGCGCGCCCGGCGTCGCCGCGACGAGCCAGGGCGTCCAGTTGCCGAGCAGGCCGAGATGGCGAAAGACGTTGTTGAGAAGAACGAAGCTGACACCGAGCATGATGCCGACGAAGACCTTCATCGTGACGCCTCCAGAGCGCGCGTGGAGGTACGCGAACGGCAGCGCCAGCCCGACCATCACCAGGCAGACGAACGGGTAGAGCGCGCGGTTCCAGAACTGGATCTTCTGCAGCTGCGCCGCCTGCTCGTTGTCGGCGAGGTGGGCGATGTAGTGCCAGAGATCAACCGTCGACATCGTCGTCACCGGCAGCACGGCGGCGGCGACGACCTTGGGCGAGAGCGAGCTCTTCCATGAGCTCTGGGCCAGATGCTCGTCGCGCGCCGTCGACTCAATCCCGGCCTCGCGCCAGCGCGTCACGGTCACGTCGCGCAGCGCCCAAGTGCCGTCGCGGCCGACGTCGGCCTCTGCTGCCGATGTCCGGCTGACGAGTCGACCGTCGGGATCGAACTCGAAGATGCGGACCGCGCGCAGCAGGGTGCCGCGCTCGGCGGAACCGACGTTGATCGAGTAGTTGCGCTCGCCGTCTGGGCCAGAGAAGCGCTCCTTGATCCAGGCGCCCGATCGATCGAGCTTCAGGCCGCCGCTGAAGCCGGCGCGCAGTTGGCTCGCGATCCGTTCGCTGAACGGCGCGACGTAGTCGCCGACGACGAAGGTGATCGCGCCGAAGACGAGGGCGAGGCTCGCGAGCAGCGACAGCGCCCGGCCCGGGCCGAGACCGCCGGTGCGCAGGATCGTGTATTGCGAGGTCTGCGCCAGGCGTGCGAGCCCGTAGATCGTGCCGATCAGGACGGCGATCGGCATCAGCTCGTAGAGGTGCCCCGGCGCGAGCAGCAGTGAGTACGCGGCGGCGTGGGCCGCGGTGTAGCCGTTCCTGCCGACGTCGCGCAACTCGTCGACGAAGTCGATGAAGAAGAAGAGGGCGAGGAACGCGATCGCGACGAACACGACCGCGGAGGCGATGTCGACGTAGAAGAGCCGCCTGACCGTCCTCATGCCGGCAACGCCGGCTGGACCTTGCGCCGCCGCCGGCGACCCACGACGGCGACCCGGCGCATGCCGTTTTCGCGCCACCAGAGGAGGGCCAACGCGAGAATGAAGGCGCCGCCGTGACCGAACAGAAGCACCGCGCCGAGGCTGACGCGGCCGGTGCCGACCCAAGCCTGCGACAGGTTGATGAAGTTGTAGTACGCGAAGAAACCCAGCAGCGCGAACAGAAGGTTCCAGTTGCTCGCGTGACGCGGGTTCGACGCCGACATGCTGATGCCGAGCACCATCATGTTGGCGGCAGCGAGGACGAGGCCGAGCCGCCAGGCTAGCTCGCCCTGGCTGGCCGGGCTGGGCTTGCGCAGCAGTTCGATCGTCGGCAGCGCCCGCGGCTCGATCATGCCGGCGGCGCTGCGCACGCGCTCGCCGGCCTCGGCGCGGTAGGTCTCGAAGCGCGACAGCGTCTTTTCGCCGCTGGTGGCGTCCTGCTCGTTGCGCTGCCCCTTGGTCAGGATCAGGAAGCGACCGTCGTCCTCGTTCTGGATCGCGCCCGACTTCGCCGACGTCACCGCTTCCGTCGCGCCGCGCGACGAAACGATGAAGACGTTGCGGCCGATCGCCGCGCCGCTTGCGCTGCCTTCGAAGAAGAACGTCCGTTCACCGTCGGCGGAAGTCTGGAACTGGCCCGGAGCGATGCGCGAGAGGTCGGAGCGGCGCTCGAACTGGGCCTTCAGCACCGCACTCTGCTCGTTCTGCCACGGCCAGACGAAGAGCGACAAGGCGGCTATCAGAAGCAACACCGGCCAGCTCGTCTGCAGCACCGGAGCGACGAAGCGGCTGAGCGGCACACCGCTCGCGAACCAGATCGTCATCTCGCTGGCGCGGTACATGCGCGACAGCGTCGCCACGACGGCGATGAAGAGCGACAGCGCCAGAATCGTCGACAGGTTGCCGAGGCCGATGTACGCGAGCAGCAGGACGACGTCCTGGGGCGCGATCCGCCCGCCCGCCGCCTGGCCGAGATTGCGGATGAACATGATCGTCAGCACGATCGTCAGGATGATCACCAGCGTCGCGCCGAAGTTGCGAGCGAGCTCTCGGCGCAATGTCGAATCGAATAACATCGTCCGCTCTTCGTCTACCTGCGGGAATTATGGACTTCAGACACCAGGTCGCCGCTCCTTCGGGGCTTGCCGACATCGACGTCGACGCGCTCGTGGTCGTGATCGGCGAGGATCGCCGGCCGACGCTGGCGCCGCCGCTCGCGATCCTGATCGACAAGGCGGTGAGCGATGGCGACCTCGTGCTGAAGAAGGGCAAGAGCCTCTACGCGTACCAGCCGCCCGGCGTCGCGGCGCGCCGCGTCGCGGTGGTCGTCGCCGGCGACGCGACGCCGAAGGCGTACAAGGCCGCGGTCGCAAGCGGCCTCGGCGCGCTCAAGTCGAGCGGCGCGAAGACGGTCGGAATCGCTGCACCCGCCGGAGTCGGCGCCGCGCATGCCGAGGCGGCGGTGGTGGCTGCGGTCGACGCGGCGTATCTCTACACCCATACCAAGCCGAGCGCCACGCCGGCCTGGACGCCGAGCTCGGTCACGCTCTATTGCCAGCGCGGCGAGCAGAAGGCGGTCCAGCAGGGGCTGCGACGCGGCGAAGCCATCGCCGGCGGCATCACGATGGCGCGCGAGTTCGGCAACCGTCCGGGCAATGTCTGCACCCCGACCTGGCTCGGCCAGCAGGCGAAGAAACTCGGCAAGCAGCTCGACCTCGACGTCGAGGTGCTCGACAAGAAGGAGATCGAAAAGCTCGGCATGGGCGCTTTCCTCGCCGTCGCCCAGGGCTCGGCGGAGCCGCCGCGATTCATCGTCGCGCGCTACGACGGCGCCGCCAAGTCGCAGGCCCCGGTCGTCCTCGTCGGCAAGGGCATCACCTTCGACACCGGCGGCATCTCGCTGAAGCCGGGCGCCGAGATGGACGAGATGAAATTCGATATGTGCGGCGCCGCCAGCGTCCTCGGCACGCTCGCCGCGGTCGCGTCGCTGAAGGCGCGCGTCAACGTCGTCGTCCTCGTCCCGACCTGCGACAACATGCCGAGCGGCCGCGCGGTCAAGCCGGGCGATGTCGTCACCAGCATGTCGGGGCAGACGGTCGAGATCCTCAACACCGACGCCGAAGGGCGGCTAATCCTCTGCGACGCGCTGACCTATGCCGAGCGCTTCAAGCCAGCGGTCGTCGTCGACGTCGCTACGCTCACGGGTGCCTGCGTGATCGCGCTCGGCCACCACAACTCGGGCCTGTTCTGCGCCGACGACGCGGTTGCCGCGCGCATGCTCTCCGCCAGCCAGAGCGCGCTCGACCCGTGCTGGCGGATGCCGCTCGACGAAGAATACGACGAATCGCTGAAGAGCAACTTCGCCGACATGGCCAACATCGGCGGCCGCCCCGGAGGGGCGATCACGGCGGCGATGTTTCTGCGCCGCTACACCGGCAAGTATCCATGGGCGCACCTCGACATCGCCGGCACGGCCTGGAAGTCGGGAACGCACAAGGGCGCGACCGGCCGGCCGGTCGGCCTGCTGACCCACTTCGTCCTCGGCCACGCGAAGTGATGCGGCGGCCACGGGGCCCGTACCGATGACCGAGATCAGCTTCTATTTCAACGTCCCGAGCCGGACGGCGTACGCCTGCAGGCTGCTGCGCCGTGCCCGACAGCAGGCAATGGCGGTGGCGGTCGTGGGTCCGGCCGAGGCGCTGCGCGAGCTCGACCGCGAGCTCTGGAGTTTTTCCGCACCTGAGTTCCTGCCGCATAGCTGGATCGAGCGCGCGGGTGAAGTTCCCGAGGCGCTGCATGCGACGACGATCTGGCTCGGCGAGAACCCGATCGATGCGCCACTCCACGGCGCCTTGCTGAACCTCGGCAGCTTGGCGCCGCCGGCATTCGAGACGTTCGAGCGCGTGTTCGAGGTCGTCTCGCTCGACGAAGGCGACCGCCAGGCAGCGCGCGAGCGCTGGAAGTCGTACGCGCGACGCGGCTATCCCATCAAGCGTCACGAGGTCGCCGCATGAGCACGGGACGCCCGCCGCCGGGGTCGATCCCGACGCTGACCGAGGTCGTGTCGTTTCCACCGAGTGCTCCGGCCGCGGCGCCCGCACCGCCTGCCGCGGCGATTCCGCCACCCGCGGTAGTCCCGCGGCCGCAATCCGTCGCCGCGCCGGCGACGACCCCGAGTGGCCCTGTCGTCGTACCCAAACCTGCGGCCACCCCGATACCGCCGGCCGCGCCGGCGGCGACCGTCGCAGCGCCGGCGCGCATTCCGGCACCTTCGCCCGCCGCGGCGCCAGTCGCGCCTGCTGCGGTTGCGCCTGCGGTGGCGGCGCCGATCGTGCCCCAGGCGGCCGCGCCGGCGGAGGCTGCTACCCCGCCCCATGCGCCTCAGGTAGGAGCGCCGACAACGACGCCGCCTCAGGTGGCTGCGGCTCCAATGGCGTCGATGACGCCTCAGGTGGCCGCGCCAGCGACCGTGCCGATCGCGCCTCAGGCGAGAACGCCTGGATCGGCGCCGGTGGTGGTCGCGGAGGTCTCCTCGCCCGCTGCGGCCCAGAATTCCCCTGCCATGGCGCCGCCTGCTTTCGTTGCTACGGCCCCGACTCCGGTCGCGTCCCCGCCGATCGTCGCAGCCCCTCCTGCGATCACCCCAGTGCCTCCTGCGACCGTTGCGGTGCCTCGTGCTTCCGCCGAGACGCCTGTACCCGCGGTCGAGCTCGCCCCGCCCGCGGTCGCTGCTGAGCCAGATTCGACGTCGGCTGCCGTCGCAGCGGCGACGCCACTGGCGCCGACTCCCGCGGAGGCGCCGATGCCGACGCCCGCGGCCATGCCGTCGACGACCGTCGTCGCTTCCCCGGTCCCGCCGCCGGCACCACGGCCAGCACCGCCGACCGCTGTCGTCGACGCGTCGGGCGCTGCCACGGCCCCCGCGACGGCCTCGACGACTTCGCCGCCGGTGCCGTCGCCGTCGCGGCCGTCGGCCTCGCTGCCGCCGATCTCGACAGCCCCTGTCGTGCCGGTGGCGGTGCCCTCCGCAGCCCGCTCGCCGACGGCCGCTGCCAAGCCGACCCCGAGCGAGGTCCAGCTGACTCAACGCGTCCTCGCCGACCTCCAGCGCCAGGTCGAACTGATGCTCGAGGTGCGGCTGCGCGAGGCTCTGGCGCCGATTCTCGCCCGTGCCACCGACACGCTGGTACGCGATGCGCGCAAGGAGCTCACGGCGGCGATGCGCGACATCGTGTCGCGGGCGATCGCGAAGGAACTCGGCCGTCGCGACGACCGCTGAAACCCGGCCAGCGTTGCCGCGGTTGACGATGGAATTCCCGATATCGAGCGGGGTGCCATTTGAGCTATCGTCGCGACCTTCGGGCGTGCAACGTCCCGAGCGATTGATTTCGATTCCATCACGGAGGTAACTGCATGCAAGTCCAAATGAAACTGATCGCTGCCGCGGCGGCGGCGATCTTCGTCGGCAGCGTCTCGGCACAGGACATGGTCGTCAAGATCGGGCACGTCGGGCCGATCAGCGGTCCGCAGGCCCACCTTGGCAAGGACAACGAGAACGGCGCTCGCATGGCGATCGACGAGCTCAACGCCAAGGGCGTCACCATCGGCGGCAAGAAGGCGAAATTCGAGCTCCTCGCCGAAGACGACGCTGCCGATC
The DNA here is from genome assembly GCA_036272325.1 of Caldimonas sp. Classification (GTDB taxonomy): domain Bacteria; phylum Pseudomonadota; class Gammaproteobacteria; order Burkholderiales; family Burkholderiaceae_C; genus Schlegelella_A. The sequence goes on from DATAYY010000117.1 coordinate 19,178, forward strand.
CAAAGCAGGCCACCGCGGTCGCCAACAAGCTGGTCGATGCCAAGGTGAACGGGGTGGTCGGCCACCTGAACTCGGGCGCCTCGATTCCGGCCTCGAAGATCTACAGCGATGCCGGCATCCCGCAGATCTCGCCATCCTCGACCAACCCGAAGTACACCCGACAGGGCTTCAAGACGACCTTCCGCGTCGTCGCTGACGATGTGCAGCTCGGCAATACGCTGGGCAAGTACGCGGAGCAACAGCTGAAGGGCAAGTCGGTCGCCGTCATCGACGACCGCTCGGCTTACGGGCAAGGCGTTGCCGAGGAGTTCGTCAAAGGCGTCAAGGCCTCGGGCGGCAAAGTGGCAGATACCCAGTTCACCAATGACAAGGCCACCGACTTCACCGCCATTCTGACCGCCATCAAGGCGAAGAATCCCGATGTCATCTTCTACGGTGGCATGGATGCGCAGGCGGGACCGATGATCCGGCAGATGCAGCAACTCGGCATCAAGTCCAAGTTCGTCGGCGGCGACGGCATTTGCTCGGCTGAACTGCCCAAGCTTGCCGGAAGTGCCATGGCGGATGACCAGGTCGTCTGCGCCGAGGCGGGCGGTGTCGACGCCGCAGGCAAGCCGGCGATGACAAAGTTCTACGCGGATTACAAGAACAAGTTCGGCATCGACGTGCAGCTCTATGCGCCTTACGTCTACGACGCGGTCAACCTGATGGTCGCGGCGATGGTCAAGGCGGGCTCGGCAGATCCGAAGGTCTACTTGCCAGTGCTGGCCAAGACCGAGGGCTACAAGGGCGTGACCGGAACGATCTCGTTCGACGAGAAGGGCGACATCAAGAACGGTGCGCTTACGCTCTATACATACAAGGACGGCAAGAAGTCGCTGATCGCCGTCGTCCATTGACGAGCGCGTCGTCCATCAGCATAGAAAACGGCGCCCTCGGGCGCCGTTTTCATTTCCGCGAAGCGTCCTACTTCTTCGCCTTGTAGTCGGCCTTCGCCTTGTCGTGCATCGCCTCAGCGTCGGCCATGGTCTTGTCGTGGGTCGCCTTGGCGTCCTTCTTGCACTGCTCCTTGGCCTCGCCGCTCATGGCGTCGCATTGCGCCAGCGCCGCCTTCTCATCGGCCTTGGCCTGCTTCTTGGCCATGCTGTAGGAGTCATCGGCCTGGTTCATCGTGGCCTTCGTCGCGTCGGCTGCCGCTGCCGGGAATGTGCAGGTCATCGCCGCGAGGACGCCGGCGAGCAGGATCGCGTGCTTGTTCAACATGATGTTTCTCCTTCGGTTGACGAGGCGGCCGGGGTCGCCGGACTCCTCACTGGACGATCGCCAAGCCTTGTGGCGCGGTGAAATTATTGAAGCGAGTGGGGTCGTTGCGACGACTTCGACGCGCAACGCGCGCTTGTCCGACGCGCGGTTTCCTTTTGTCCGACGCGCTGGCCTCCGCCGCGCTACCATGGCCGCACCCAAAGACTCCCGAGCGACCGTGCAACGACCCTTGCTCCTCGCCGGCGGCGTCTGTGCTGCCCTGATCGCGCTGTACTCGTGCTCGATGGAAGCATCGATCACGACCGACCGTGATGGCCGCATCGTCGAGCTCTCGTCGGTGCGGATCGAGTCGTCGCTGTCGCGCTGGGCGATCGAAATGCTGGTAATCGGCGGCCAGATCGCGGTCGAGTTGCGCTGGATCGACCGGTCCAAGGGCGAAACGCGGACGCGGACCGATTGCACCGACGACGAAGACATCTCCGGCCCACGCATCGTCTCGGTGGCGTAGACCTGGAGGGCGCCGAAGCCGACGTATAGCCGGCCGGCGTCCGCATCGAGTCGCATGTTGTCCGCGTTGTCGAGTCCCTCGACATCTGCCAGCGGCTTAGGCCTGCCAGGACTGTGACCCGCTGCCTCTGCTCTCGGCAACAAAGAGACGTCGGCTTCCGGCCACAAAGCGCACGCCTTGAGGCTTGCGCATGTACTCGATCCGCGACGGTCGAGCCCGCACGCAAGTCCAGCACCCCGACCGATCTCGCCACGGGACCGGCGACGAAGAGCCGTCCATCCTCGACGTCGATGTCCATATGGTCGAGACGACCTGGAGCCCGGGGCAGCGCGATCTCTTGGATAGCACCAGGTGTCGGTTGCTAACAGTGCTGCGAGCAGTCGTTGCGGCCAACACGCGCAGCTTTGCGCGCCGCCAGGGCGCTTGCGGTGGACAGTCGCTCACCTAAGAAGAGAGTCATCGCGCTTGTCGGGATGACTGCTATTATGTAGGATATTCTACATTTGGTATCGTATCCTACATTGTGATGAATGAAGTCCCGGGCTGGTTGCTCCTGGTGATCTCGTTGCCGACATCGAGCGCGACGCCGCGCATGCGGATCTGGCGCGCCTTGAAGGCACGGGGCTGCATGGCACTGCGCGATGGCGCCTATCTGCTGCCTCGGTCCGTCGAACATGAGGCAGCGCTTCAGGAACTCGCCGAAGAGTGCGTCCGCGAGGACGGCAGCGCTTGGCTCATGGTCGTGCAGCCGAGGTCGGCCGACGAGGTCGACGCCTATCGCCAGCTCTTTGATCGCTCCGAGGAGTATTCGGAGCTGGGCAAGATCCTGAAGCAGGCCAACCGCGGCCTCTCGTCGTTGGAGCCGTCGGAGCTCGCCAAGTTGGAGCGCCGGTTGCAGCGCGACTATGAAGCTGTCCGGTCCATCGACTTCTTCCCCGGCGAAGCCGGAGTGGAGGCCGAGGCTGCATGGCTGGACCTCAACAAGCGCATTGCGGGTCTGCTCTCGCCTGATGAGCCGCACCAGACGAACGCGCCGATTCCCCGCCTGCAGACCAGGGACTATCGGGGCCGGACTTGGGCGACGCGAAAACGCCTCTGGATCGATCGCGTCGCGAGCGCCTGGCTCATCCGACGCTTCATCGATCGCGACGCGCGCTTCCAATGGCTCGCCAAGCCCTCGGATTGCCCGAAGGGGGCGTTGGGCTTCGACTTCGACGGCGCGACGTTCACCCACATCGGCGATCGGGTCACCTTCGAGACGCTGATGGCCAGCTTCGGGCTCGAAGAGGACCTGGCCCTGACGCGCATCGCGGCACTGGTTCACCAGCTCGACGTCGGCGGGGAGCCGGTACCCGAGGCGATCGGCTTCGAAGCCTTGATGGCCGGCGCACGCGAGCGGCTGAGCGACGACGACGCCCTGCTCAACGAGATGAGCGGGGCACTCGACTCCCTCTACGTGCACTTCGAGCGCCAGGGTGCGCGCGCCAAGGGCTGACGTCGGCATGGACAGCGTCACGACCGTCGAGCGCACGGACCTTCCCGCAGCGGCGCCCTACCGCTTGTGGCAGCTCGTGCGCTACATGCTGGGCCTGGGCACATGGGGGTTCGGCGGGCCGGCAGCGCTGCTCGGCTTCATGTACCGCGACCTGGTCGAGAAGCGTCACTGGATCTCCGAGAGCGACTACAAGGAAGGCATGACGCTGGCGCAGCTGATGCCAGGTCCGCTCGCTGCGCAGCTCGCGATCTATCTCGGCTACGTCCACTACCGGATCGTCGGTGCGACCCTGGTCGGGATTGCTTTCGTCATCCCCTCGTTCCTGATGGTCGTCGCCATCGGGGCCGCCTACGTGACTTATGGTGGTATCAGCTGGATGCAGGCCGTTTTCTACGGCGTCGGTGCCGCCGTCGTCGGCATCATCGCGATCAGCGCCTACAAGCTCACGACCAGGAACATCGGCCGGGACAAGCTCCTCTGGGCGATCTTCCTTGCCAGCGCCGCGGTGACCGTGATCACGAAGTCGGAGATCGTCTGGCTCTTTCTCGGCGCCGGCGTCCTGGTCTGGCTCGTCCGCGCGCCACCGAAGCGCCTGTTCGGCACGGGTCTGAACGGCATCGCCGCCTCCGCGCCGATCGCCGGAGCGCTGCTGTCCAGCGCGCCCGACTGGCCATTGCTTGCGCAGATCGGTGGCTACTTCGCCTATGCGGGCAGCTTCGTGTTCGGCAGTGGCCTGGCCATCGTCCCGTTCCTCTACGGCGGCGTGGTCCAGGACCATCACTGGCTCAACGAGCGGCAGTTCGTCGACGCCGTCGCCGTCGCGATGATCACGCCGGGCCCGGTCGTCATCACGACCGGCTTCATCGGCTACCTGGTCGCTGGTTTGTGGGGCGCGATCGTGGCGGCGTCGGCCACGTTCGTGCCCTGCTATCTGCTCACGATCCTTCCTGCACCCTACTTCAAGAAGCACGGCAAGCGCCCCGGCATCGTCGCCTTCGTCGACGGCGTGACTGCGGCGGCGATCGGCGCGATCACCGGCGCGGTGATCGTCATCGGGCAGCGCTCGATCACCGACCGGGTCGCCGCAGGCATGGCCCTCTCGACCGTGGCTTTGCTGTGGCGCTTCAAGAAGATTCCCGAGCCCGCGGTCGTCCTGGTGGCCGCGCTGGTCGGGCTCGCGGTGCATCCGTTGATGACTCACGCATGACATGACAGAGGAGATCGCGATGATGAAGGAGACATCGATTGGGGTGCTGGCCTCATTCGTCTCGGCCACGGCCTCGGCCCAGACCATCAATTTCTCGGCCGATCCGGTTGGCGCTGCGCCGGCCGGATGGAGTTGCGGTGTCACCGGCCGCGGCAAGCCGCAGTGGGCGGTCGCGGCAGACCCGAGCGCGCCGGGCAAGTCCAACGTGCTGATGCAAAGCGGCAGCGGGACGTTTCCGTGGTGCGTGAAGGCCGGAACCGCGATCGCCGACGGCCACGTCGAAGTCAAGTTCAGGCTTGTCTCGGGGCGCGAAGACCAGGCTGGCGGCGTCGTCTGGCGCTGGAAGGATGGCGATAACTACTACGTCGCCCGCGCCAATGCGCTCGAGAACAACGTCTCGCTCTACTACACCGAAGGCGGCAGCCGCAAGACTTTGAAGTACGTCGATGCGCCGGTGAAGGGCGGCACCTGGCACACGCTGCGGGTCGAGTTCGCGGGCACGCGAATCGCCGTGTCGCTCGACGGCAAGCGCTACATCGAGCTCATGGACAGTCACATCACCGGGCCCGGCGCCGTCGGCGTCTGGACCAAGGCCGACAGCGTCACGGCGTTCGATGCGGTTACCTACGGCTCCGTATCGCGCTAACCGCAATTCGTCCAATCAGCTGGGGTGTTCGATGCGTTCTTTGACAGTTTCGAATCGGCTCTATGACAACGCGACGGCTTCGACTTCACGCTGCTCGACGTCTGACTTGGCGTCAAGCGCAACGAAGACGGCTATCGACATGACAACGCTCTCGTCCAACCCGCGGCGCGTTTTGCTCGCAGCAAGTGCCGCAAGTGCGTTGATCGCTGGACTTCCAGCCGTCAACGCCCAGACAAGTTCGAAGGAGAAAACCACCATGTCCATGACCGCATTCGAATCGCGTGCCGACTTGACGCCTCTGCCGTTCGACCCCGCCAAGCTCAACGGCTTGTCGGAGCGAATGATCCGGTCGCACTGGGAGAACAACTACGGCGGATCGGTCAAGGCGCTGGACACCATCAAGCAGCGGCTCGCCCAAGCCCAGGCCGACAAGGACCTGCCACCCTTCGTCTACAACGACTTGAAGCGTGAGCACCTGTTGCGCACGGGTTCGGTGGTGTTCCATGAGCTTTACTTCGCTAACCTCGGCGGAAACGGTCAAGCGGGTGCCGCCGAACGCAAGACGATCTCGGCCTCGTTCGGCAGCTTCGAGGCGTGGGAAGCCGAGTTCCGCCGCATCGGCGCCGGGCTCGGGGGCGGTTCCGGTTGGGTGGTACTGGGATTCAACAGCCACCTGCAGCAGTTCGAGAACTACTGGCTTGCCGACCATGCCCACGGCCCGGCAGCCACCAGGCCATTGCTGGTGATGGACATGTACGAGCACTCCTATCAGATGGACTTTGGCGCTGCAGCGGCCCGGTACATCGATGCCTTCTTTCGCAACGTCAATTGGGAGGCCGTGGCGCAAAGGATCGAGGCCGCGCAGCGCGCGTGAGGGGCGTGTCAGACACTGGAGCCGGGCCGTGCGCAACAAGCATCCGGGAAGAGTGGCGTTGCTGTACCCGGGCGACCGCGCCGCACGCGACCGCTCGGACCGCGCAGAGAGCCGCTTCGCGGCCTTGTTCGAGGCGTTCGCGGCCGCTGGCGTCGCGGCTGAGCCGGCGGTCTATCACGACGACTTTGCCGACGAAGTCGAGGCGCAGCTGCGCGAGGCCGACGTCGTGCAAGTCTGGTGCAACCCGGTCGAAGGTGGCCGCCGGCGAGATCGGCTCGATACGATGCTTCGTGCGGTCGCGGCTTCGGGTGTCCTCGTCAGCGCGCACCCCGACGCGATCCTGAAGCTTGGTACGAAAGACGTGCTCGTCGAGACACGCGACCTGCCGTTCGGCAGCGATGTGCACCGCATAGACAGCCTGGACCAGCTCCGAACGCAGTTGCCGACGCGATTGCGGGCTGGCGCTCGCGTCCTGAAGCAGCACCGTGGCCACAGCGGCATCGGCGTTTGGCGCGTCGAGTTGGTCGAATCCGATGCGCGGCCGCTGCGCTTGCGCGTGCGCCACGCACAACGCGGCAGCGAGGAAGAGGTGATGGACCTTTCTGCTCTGCTGTCGCGCATGGCCCCTTACTTCGAGGCCCTGAACGGCGGGCACATGGTCGATCAGGCATGGCAGCCGAGCCTGGTCGACGGCATGGTGCGTGCCTATCTCATAGAAGATCGAGTGACCGGCTTCGGCCACCAGGCGGTCAATGCGCTCTACCCGGGTGAGCCGGGGCGGCCGCCGCCGCAAGCGGGACCGCGTCTGTACCACGGGCCGGATCTCCCGCAGTTCCAGAACCTGAAGCACCTGCTCGAGACCCAATGGGTCGAGCTGCTGCGAGAACGGGTCGCACTCTCACGCGAGCAGTTGCCGCTGCTGTGGGACTGCGACTTTATGTTCGGCCAGCGCGGTGCCGACGCCGAAGAGCGGTTCGTGCTCTGCGAGATCAACGTCAGCAGCGTGTCGCCGTTCCCGCCGACCTCGATCGCACCGCTCGTGGCGGAGGTGCAGGCGCGCCTTGCCGCTCCCCGGCAATGAACGGTGATCCATTCAACGCCTGACTTTCGCGGAGGATGCCATGTGGTACCAGCTCACACCCACTCCCTGCCGTCCCTGGCTCGTGGCCTACCTGTCGATCAAGCTCATCGAGAGCCACTACGAGAACGACTACGGCGGGGCGCTCCGGCGCCTGAACGCAATCACGGAGCAGTTGCGGGAAAGGCGGCCACACCCTGGCAGGGATCCAACACCACATGGCCACCGATGACCTCGTCGCTTGGGGCTGGTCGCCTGGCGAAGGTCGACCCCCCGATCCGAACTCGGTCGACTGTTCACCGCCTGGATTGCGACGGGCGCGCATTGTCCGGCTACTGCCGAAGCCGATACTCGGTGAGTCGAGAGAGCGACGGATCGCGACTACGTCTAGGCCGAGGTGCGAGAGGCGCGCGCAGAGGACGCGTAGCGTCCCGCCGGCGAAGCGCGTGACTTGCACGACTCGTCAATTCGCCAGCGTAGCGGACAGGCTGATCGACGCGGTCATGAGCTTTGAGACTGGGCAGCCGGCCTTGGCTTTCGCAGCGAGTCCCTCGAAGGTGGCCTGATCAGTGCCAGGCACGTTGGCGTTCAGGGTGAGGTGACTCGCCGTGATCGCCCAGCCGCCCTCGACCTGCGACAGCGTGACTTTCGCGGTCGTGTCCATGGACTCGGCCTTGAGCCCAGCCTCCGTGAGGATGAGCGAAAGGGCCATCGTGAAGCAGGCCGCATGCGCCGCGCCGATCAGCTCTTCCGGGTTGCTGCCGGGCTTGCCTTCGAAGCGACTGGCGAAGCCGTAGGGATAGACCTTGAGGGCGCCGCTTTCGGTCGAGATCGAGCCCTTGCCGTCCTTGATGCCGCCGGACCAGGCGGCAGAACCCGAGCGATTGATGTTCATAGATGGCTCCATTCAGATGAATCGTTGGTCGAGCATAGCCGCCTTGAACACTGGCGCCGCCCTCATGGGCGCCGCATGCCGCCATTCGCGATGACGTCACGAATACGAGCCTCTTCGAGATCGAGCTCCCGCTCGATGCGCCGACGGGCTTCGTCCGTAAGGCGATTCGCGAGGTAGGCACGATTGATCGCTTCGCGCTCGACCCCGACGAGCTCCAGCTCGAGCTCGCCACGGTCCGAGATCGGGTCGTCGGGTGTCGAGGTGTCCGCACTCGACGTGAGGTGTCGCTGCCGGTCGGTGTGTTGGCGTCGAAGCGAGGCGAGCACGTCATCCGACACGCCGCGTCCCCGGGCGTTGTCGAGTGCGGCGAGGACTGCTTCCAGCGCTTCGAGGCGGGCGCGGTCCTCTTCGCCGCGGTTGACGGCGGCCTCTTCCCGGCCATCGCGGGCGAGCCCGAGCATGCGAACCAGGGGCGGCAACAACGCCCCTTGGCCGACGAGCGTCACCGCGATGACCATGAACGTCGCAAAGAGGATCAGGTCGCGATGCGGGAACGGGTCGGATCCGACCACCAAGGGAATCGAGAGGGCGGCCGCCAGGCTCACGACGCCACGCAGGCCCGTGTAGCCGATGAGCACGATCCCCCGCCAAGACGGTGCCGGGTCGCGACGACGCACGGCCGGCAGCAGACGCGACAGGTAGGTCGCCGGAAAGACCCAGATGAAGCGGACGAGGATGACCGTCAAGCTCACGACGCCCGCAACCCAAAGGGCGTGGGTCAACCCCCCGCGGTCGATCGCCTCGAGGACGCGACGCGCCTGCAGCCCCGTCAGCAGGAAGAGGACGGCTTCGATTGTCCAGCTGACGAGATCCCAGATGAAGTAGCCCTGCAGGCGCGTCGCAGGCGAGATCAGGTCGCGGCCGTTCCAGGAGACGTAGAGGCCGCAGGCGACGCATGCGACGACGCCGGAGGCACCGAGATCGTGCGGCGGCCAGAACGCGAGGAACGGCGTCGCCAGCGCGAGCAGCACTTCGGCGCGAGGATCGGCAGCGAGTCGTCGCAGGGCCAGCATCAGCCAACCGACGGCGATGCCCCACACGAGCTCGCCTCCGGCGATGGCGAAGAATCGGAGCAGCGCGCCGCCGATCGACAGCGACCCCGACGCGACTGCCGCGAGCGCGAAACTGAACAGGACGAGCGCCGTCGCGTCGTTGACGAGGCTTTCCCCCTCCAGGATGACGACGAGCCGACGCGGGACGCCGAGCCGGCGCAGCACCACGGCCGGGGCGACCGCATCGGGCGGCGAGACGACCGCGCCGAGAACGAAGCCCACCGCCCACGAGAAGCCGAACGCCCAATGCACGACGGCGGCGATCGCCGTCGCGGTGAACAGCACGCAGCCCACGGCCAGCAGCAGGATCGGACGCAGGTTCCAGTGAAAGCTCCGCCAGCTCATACCGACGCCGGAAATGTAGAGAAGCGGGGGCAGCAGCAGCGTCAGGACGAGCACCGGATCCAGTCTTAGCGCCGGCCACTGCGGGAAGAACGCGATCGCAGCGCCTGCAGCAAGCATCACCACCGGCCTGGTCACCCGAAGCCGGCCCGCCGCGACGCTCAGCGCGGCCACCAGCAGTACGAGCACCAGCACCAGCCAGGGCAGCGAAACGGTCATGTCACTCGCGCTGCAGAATTTGACTTAAACGCTTGACTTGGATTCGGCCGGAGCCGGCCTGTGGCATGGGCCGGCGCGTGAGCCCGGCTTGGCAAGGCCGCCGGCGGAATACCGCTTGTCCAACCTCTCGGGGATCTTTACTCGGGCGCCGTGAACCGATCGTCGTCGAAGCCGCGGTGTGCCAGCACTCAGCGCGGCGCTGGCGCCGCCGCCCGCCCGCGTGCCGCCTTGGCGCTTGCCGTCGCTTGGTCGAGCAGCACCGCCGCCGCGTCGCGCGCCGCCAGCGCGGCGCGCGCCGAGCGCTCGATCTGGCCCATCACCGAGGCGCCGTCGTAGAGCATGCTGAGCTGCGTCGCGAGCGCTTCGGCATCAGCCGCACCGGCCTCGCGCGCCAGCTGCGCGAAGAGCTCGCGCATCCATTGCCGCGCGGCGTCGCAGGCGCAGCGAACGCCGCTCGTCGGCTCCGATTCCGAGCCGGCGCGAGTGAACGCGCAGCCGCGGAAGCCCTTCGCTTTCATCAGGTCGGCCATGGCGTCGAAGATGCCGAGCAGCCGCTCGCGCGGGCTGTCGTAGCGCTCGAGCCAGGCCGTGAGGCGCGCCTTGCGCGCGTCCTGACGCGCTTCGAGATATGCGCGGATCAGCGCGTCCTTGCTGCCGAAGGTGTCGTAGAGCGACGCCTTGGCCACGCCCGCGCGCTCGATCACGCGGTCGATGCCGACGCGGTGGATGCCGCCGTCGTAGAAGAGCTCGTCGGCGGCGGCGAGCAGGCGCTCGCGGGCGGAGGCACGCTCGGGCACGGCCGCCGCGCGGCTTTGTGATACGACGGTCTTGGCGGTCGTCGCGCGCCGGCGGCGCACCGGCGGCGCAGCCTGCGCGGCGGGGGCGCCCGACGAAGACGAACGCGAAGAGGAGGGTGGGGTAGTCGCGGTTTTCATGAGGCTTGACATTACCAGACAGGTCTGTACACTGCAACCACCAGACAGACCTGTCTGTCTGAATACCCGGCCAGCGCCGGCCACTTCAAGGACACCGCCATGTCGACCGCCACCGTCTCCACCACCGCGCCTTCGTTCTCTCCCGTCGCCGCCAGCGCCGCGCACGCCGGGCGAGCGCTCGTCACCGGAGCCACCTCGGGCATCGGCCGCGCCGCGGCGCTGCGCCTGGCGCGCGACGGCTTCGAGGTGATCGTCCACGGCCGCGACGAGGCGCGCGGCGCCGAAACGGTGCGCGCGATCGAGGCCGAAGGCGGCCGCGCGAGCTTCGTCGCCGCCTCGCTCGAAGACCTCGGCGACGTGCGCCGCCTCGCCGAGCAGGCCGGCGACGTCGACGTGCTCGTCAACAACGGCGGCTTCTCCTGGTTCGGCGCCAGTGCCGCGCTCGACGCCGCTACCTTCGACCGCATGTTCGCGAGTAACGTCCGCGCGACCTACTTCCTGACTGCCGCGATCGCGCCGAAGATGGCCGCACGCGGCCGCGGCAGCATCGTCAACGTCGGCAGCATGGCCGGCTCGATCGGGATGGCCGGCGGTGCCGCGTACAGTGCCACCAAGGCCGCAGTCGAAGCGATGACGCGCGCCTGGGCCGCCGAGTACAGCCCCGCCGGCGTGCGCGTGAACGCGGTCGCGCCGGGGCCGGTCTACACGGCGTCGCCGGAAGAGATGATCCGCGCGATCGGCGACACCACGATCCTCAGGCGGGCCGCGCAACCGGAAGAGATCGCCGAGACGATCGCCTTTCTCGCCTCGGATCGCGCCGGCTACATCACCGGCGCGACGTTCGCGGTCGACG
>DATAYY010000118.1:0-13826 GCA_036272325.1 Caldimonas sp.
GGCACTTCCGCTTGAAGGGCGCTCCCGAGGCGATCTATCGGCGCAGCCTCTGGTACTACAACCTAGTCAACTCGCCGGCGACGATGATCAACGCCGACGACCTCGAGAACTGGACCAAGGGCCAGTGGGGGCTGCAATCGAACGGCGGCGACTGGGTGAGCTTTCACCGCTACTTCGGCGACGACCGCGAGGAGAACGGCGTCACCTACTCGAACCACGGCACCTCGGAAGCGGTGATGCGCAACCAGTTCAAGGCGTGGTCGAACTACATGCAGGACGCGTGAGCGAGGACGACATGGCGACGACCGGCGACCGAAGCAAGAGCCGCGCGATCCCGAGCGCGGGCCCCGACTTCGAGCATCTGCTCGCGCAGGAGGTCGTGATCGAGGCCGGCGAGGAGGCGGCGACGACCGGCGCGCAGGCGATCGCACCCGATCACTCGCCGCGTGCGCCGGTGCTCGAGCGCCAGGCCGACGCGCTGCCGGGGCCGGGCCTGCTCGCCGCCAGCGCCGACGTGCAGCGCGAGGTCGAGCAGTTCCTCTATCACCAGGCCGAACTGCTCGACGGCAAGCACTGGCAGGCGTTCATCGACCTCTTCGCCGCCGACGGCGTCTACTGGATGCCGGTGACGCGCGAGCAGACCGAGTGGGAAGGGTCGCCCTCGATCTTCGCCGAGGACAAGCTGATGATGGAGATCAGGAAGGGCCGCGTCTCGCACCCCAACGCATGGTCGCAGGCGCCGATGTGGGAGACGAATCACATCGTCAGCCACGTCGCGATCGAGTCGGCGTCGCCGAGCGCGATCGAGGTCCGGTCGCGCTTCCACATGATGGAGCTGCGGCGCGACGCGCTGCGCCATTTCGGCGGCAGCTACCGGCACACGCTGGTCCGCGACGACGAGGGCGCGCTTCGCATCAGGCTGCAACGCGTCGACCTGTTCAACGGCCAGGCGCCGTTCGACTACGTGCTGCAGATCTGGGTCTGACGGTGCACTCATGGGCCGACAACGGATTCCGGTTCAGGCCACACTCGCACCCTCGCAACGTCTGGAGCCGACCCGCATGATTCGAGCGACGACGATGACTGGAACCGCGCTCGTGCTGTTCGGGCTGCAGGCGGTGTGCCTCGCCGGCACCCTCAGCGGCAGGGTCTTGCTCTCGGGGCCGCAGCCGGCCGCCAGGAAGGTCGACGTCACGATCGACCAGTACGCCTGCGGCACGGCCAAGGACGCCGATGACCTCGTCGTGTCGCCACGGCGCGAAGTCGCCAACGCCGTGATCTGGATCGAGAACCCGCCGCCGGGCGCAAGCTGGCCGGCCGCGGCCGCAAGGCCGACGGTCGACCAGCGCGGCTGCGCCTTCGTGCCGCGCGTCGTCGTCGTTCCTGCCGGAGGCACGGTCGACTTCCTCAACAACGACCGGCTGCTGCACAACATCCACGCCACGCCGAAGCTCAACACCGCGTTCAACCGCACGCAGCCGAAGGACCGCACGATCGGGATCACGTTCCAGAAAGCCGAGATCGTCCGCATCGACTGCGACCTGCACTCGTGGATGCGGGCCTGGGTCGTCGTCGCCGAGCATCCGTACTATCGCGTCACGCCGGTGGACGGTGCCTTTGCGTACGACGACCTGCCGGCGGGCAAGTACAGGCTCACGATCTGGCACGAGCGGCTCGGCACGGTCAGCCAGGAGATCGCAGTGCCCGACAAGGGCAACGCCACCCTCAACGTCGAGCTGAAGCTTCCCTGAGGCGAGACGCCGGGCGGCGTTTTCCGGCTACGGGACGACGGTGATCTTGCGCGTCGCCTCCCAGGCCGCCGAGTGCGTCGGCTCGGCCAGGGCCCGCAGCGCGCCGCCCTCGTCGAGAGCGATCGTGAAGGTCACGATCGGCGCCGAATAGACCGGGTGCAGATAGACGCGCGAGATCTCCACCGAGTCCTTGTAGAGAGCGATGTAGCGGACGAAGTGCTCCTGCAGCGACGGGTGCATCGACCCGGCGCCGACGGTGACGGTCACCTTGAACCATTCGCCGCGCCGCACCGAGTCCGGCGCTTCGATCTTCGGCGTGTGCTTCGGATCCTCCGCCGTGTGCAGCTTCTGGAACTCGGGCGTGAACTGCTCGGCCTGTTCGCCGGCAGCCTGCGCGCGGGCCGTCCACGGCAACGCCGCAGCGAACACCAGCGTCGCCGACAAGAGCTTCCTCATGACGCCTCCTCGGGAAGGAATTGACGGAGCAGCGCGAGCAGCTCGCGCGGGCTGTACGGCTTGGCGAGATAGCCAGCCGCGCCGGCGGCGGTCGCGCGCTCGCGATCGCCGCTCATCGCGAACGACGTGATGATCACGATCGGGATGTCCTTGGTGCGGGCGTCGGCGCGCAGGATCCGCGTCGCGTCGAGCCCGGACATCTTCGGCAGCTGCACGTCCATGAGGACGAGGTCCGGCAGCTCCTCGAAGGCGGCGGCGACGCCGGCCTCGCCGTCGACCGCCTCGACCAGCCGGTAGCTCGTGCGGCCGAGGAGCTGGCGGACGATCTTGCGGTTGTACTCGTTGTCTTCCACGTAGAGCACGGTGCGTTGGCTCATGCGGCAGCCTCCTCGACCCTGAGCGGCACGCTGAAGAAGAACGTCGAGCCGACGCCGACCCGGCTCTCCACCCAGATGCGGCCGCCGTGCATCTCGATGAATCTCTTGCTGATGCTGAGTCCGAGCCCGGTGCCGCCGAACTGCCGCGTCACGGTCGCGTCGACTTGCCTGAACTCGGCGAAGACATTGTCGATCTCTTCCGGTGGAATGCCGATGCCCGTGTCGCTGACGCGGTAGACGAGTTGGTCGCCTTGTCGCGTCGCCCCGATGCAGACCTCGCCGTTGCGGGTGAACTTCAGCGCGTTGCCGGCGAGGTTCATCAGGCACTGCGACAGGCGGCCGCTGTCGCCGCGCGCGAGAGGCAGGTCGGCGGCGACGTCGGTGACGAAGCTGAGGCCCTTTTCCTCGGCGAGCGAGCGCAGCGCCGTCCGGACCGAGCCGACCAGCTCCGGCACGAGATAGTCGTCGAGCGCGAGCTCCATTCGGCCGGCCTCGATCTTGGAGAGGTCGAGCACCTCGTTGATGAGCTTGAGCAGGTGGCGGCCGTTGACCTGGACATCGTTCAACGGGTCCTTCAACCCCTCGGGCAAGTCGCCGTAAAGACCGTCGCTGATCATTTCCGTGAAGCCGAGGATCGCATTGAGCGGCGTGCGCAGCTCGTGGCTCATGTTGGAGAGGAACTCGGATTTCGCGCGGCTCGCGAGCTCGAGGCGGGTGTTGAGCTGGGCCAGCTCCGAGGCGGCTTCGCCCTTCATCCGGTCCAGCCGCTGGAGCTCCTGGCTCATCCGGTTCATTCGCTCGGCGAGCGCGCCGAACTCGTCGCGGTTGGGCAGCTCGACGCGCCGATCGAAGGCGCCCGTCGCGACGTGGTCGAGAAAGCCCTGCGCCTCGCGCACCGGCAGGATGACCGACCACGAGATCACGAAGCCGCACAACCAGGCGAGCGCGACCGCGGAGACCGAAAGGATTCCGGTCGTCACCAGCAGCTCGCGATTGGCGCTCGCGATGTTCTCGCGCAGCGCCCCCATCCGGCGCCGCTCGGCGTCGACCAGCCTGTCGACGCGGGCGCCGATCTCGGCGTCGATCCGCTCCTGGTGGGCGAGCAGCTCGCGGGTGACGTTGCCGAGGGTACGGTCGCGGATCGCGTTGGCGATGTCGGCCACCACCCCCATCGCCTCGTCCTGCGAGGCGCGGACCTGCTCGACCAGGCCGTGCTGCTCGGCCACCTCGTCAACGTCGAGCCTGGCGAGCAGCTCGTTGAAGCGATTGTTCTCGCGCAGGATCCTGGCGATCGCCGCTTCGTCCTGCGACAGCAACGCCAGCACCGAGTACTGCATCTGGCGGGCGAGAGCCTGCTCGACCTGCTGCGACCAGTCGACACGCTGGTGCGCCTCGTCGAGCAGCCGGCCCTGCTCGGTCGTCTTCAGCACCGTGTGGACGCCGAATGCGGCCATCGCAACGAAGAGCACGGTGACGACCCCGAACGCGGCCATCAGCTTGGTGTGCAGTGATGCCCGGACGCCTGCGACCCGGCGCACAAGGGCATCGAGCGGCGACCGGGCGAGTACGGATGCGGCGAGCTGCTCCAGCTTGATGTGATGCTCCGCCCGGTGATGTTCGTCGGATACTACACCGCCGACCTCGATCGACCGGGCGTCGGCCACGCCCCTGGAGCCCCTGCTTGAGAACGCCGCCGCGCATCCTCGTCGTCGACGACAACACGACGAACATCAAGATCCTGCAGACGCGGCTGGCGAGCGCCGGCTACGGCGTGGTGACCGCCGCTGACGGCGAGGAGGCGCTGGTCGCGGCGCGCGAGACGACGCCGGATCTGATCCTGCTCGACGTCATGATGCCGAAGCTCGACGGCATCGAGGTCTGCAAGCGGCTGCGCGCCGATCCGGTCTTTCCGTTCACGCCGATCATCCTCGTCACCGCGCTGAGCGAAAGCAAGGACGTGATTGCAGGGCTCGAGGCCGGCGGCGACGAGTACCTCACCAAGCCGATCGACCACGGCGCGCTGCTGGCCCGCGTGCGATCGATGCTGCGGATCAAGGAACTGCACGATCGCGCCCAGGAGCTGACCGCAGAGCTGGCGCGCTGGAACGCCTCGCTCGAGACGCGGGTCGCCGAGCAGGTCGCCGAGCTCGAGCGCGTCGGCCGGCTGCGGCGCTTCTTCTCGCCGCAGCTGGCGCAGGCGATCCTCAGCGGCGGCGCCGACGATCCGATGCGCAGCCACCGGCGCGAAGTCACGGTGGTGTTCTGCGACCTGCGCGGCTTCACCGCGTTCGCCGAGCTCGCCGAGCCCGAAGAGGTGATGGGCGTGCTGCGCGAGTACCACGCGGCGACCGGCGCCCTCGTCCTCGAGTACGAGGGCACGCTCGAGCGATTCACCGGCGACGGCATGATGATCTTCTTCAACGACCCGGTACCGATGCCGGACGCGCCGCTGCGCGCGGTGCGGATGGCGATTGCGATCCGCGACCGCGTCGCCGCGATGGGCCGCGGCTGGGCGGCGCGCGGCTTCGACCTCCATCACGGCATCGGCATCGCCCAGGGCTACGCCACGCTCGGCGCGATCGGCTTCGAAGGGCGCTGGGACTACGGCGCGATCGGCACGGTGACCAACATGGCGGCGCGGCTGTGCGCCGAGGCGGCGAGCGACGAGGTGCTGGTTTCGCAGCGGGTCGCTGCGAGCGTCGGCGACGAAGTCGATGTCGGCGAGCTGCGTTCGCTCGACCTGCGCGGCTTTCACCGGCCGGTCGCAGCGTGCGTCGTCCGCGGGCCGAGAGCCGGTCCTCCCTGAGCTCGCGCTGCCGGACAAGACGAGGAACTGCATGGCAACCGTTCGCGAAGGCAACCGGGGCGTCCTCGTCGTCGTCGACGTGCAGGTCGGGGTGATGCGCGAGGGGTGGCAGGCCGAGCGGGTCGTCGCCAACGTGGCGCGTGCGGTCGAGCGCGCCCGCGCCGCCGGCGTCCCCGTGATCTGGGTCCAGCATTCGAACGACGATCTGCAGCTCGGCAGCCCCGAGTGGCAACTGGTGCCCGAGCTGGTTCCTGCGGAGGGCGAGGTGCGAATCCACAAGCTCTTCGCATCGTCGTTTGAACAGACGACTCTCGACGACGAGCTCGCCAGCCGCGCCGCGACCCACATCGCGCTGGCGGGAGCGCAGAGCAACTGGTGCATTCGCGCCACCGCCTACGCGGCACTCGATCGCGGCTACGACATGACGCTGCTCAGGGATGCGCACACGACCGACGCCGTGCAACGCACCGACGGCACGGCGATCGCTGCACGCGACATCGTCGACGACCTCAACGTCGTGATGACGTGGCTGCGCTACCCCGGTCGCAGCAATGCGACCGCGACGGTCGACGAGGTCGACTTCGCCGCCCTGGGTCCTCGCTAGTCGTCCGCGGGTTGCGCGGCCGGCAGCGGTGGCGGCACCATCCTGAAGCGTCCGCGGCTCGAGGCCGACCACTGCCTACAATTTCGTCGACGTTCGGCGTTCGCCCGGGCGCTTCGAAAGGTGTTGTCATGGCCAAGCCCTCCGCGCCCGCCGCGCTCTCGATCCTCGGCCTGCTCACCAGCGTGGCCCTCGCGGCGGTGCCGGCGCACGCGGCCGACAAGGTGAAGATCGGCTTCGTCAGCACGCTGTCGGGCCCGTCGTCGGCGCTCGGTATCGACATCCGCGACGGCTTCCTGCTCGCGGTCAAGCTGAACGGCGGCAAGCTCGGCGGCCTTCCTGCCGAGGTGCTCGTCAGCGACGACCAGTTCAAGCCCGACGTCGCCAAGCAGCTGTTCGAGAAGGACGTCAAGCGCGACAAGGTCGACTTCATGACCGGAGTCGTGTTCTCGAACATCATGCTCGCGGCGCTGCCGGAAGCGATCGACAACAAGGTGATCTACATCAGCGCCAACGCAGCGCCGTCGTCGATCGCCGGCAAGGACTGCAATCCCCTCTTCTTCGCCGTCTCGTGGCCGAACGACGCCTACCACGAGGCGGCCGGCCAGTTCGCGAACACGCGCGACCTGAAGAGCGTCTACCTCGTCGCACCGAACTACCAGGCCGGCAAGGACTCGCTGGCCGGGTTCAAGCGGACGTTCAAGGGCCAGGTCGTCGGCGAGAACTACACCAAGCTCGGCCAGCTCGACTACGCCGCCGAGCTGGCCGAGATCCGCGCCGCCAAGCCGCAGGCGGTCTACATCTTCCTGCCCGGTGGCATGGGCATCAACTTCATCAAGCAGTACGTCGGCGCCGGCCTCGGCAAGGACACGACGCTGCTGCTGCCGGGCTTCTCGGCCGACCAGGACGTGATCAACCCGGTCGGCCCGGCGATGGCGGGACTCTTCAACACCGCGCACTGGTCGCCCGACTTCACCAACGCCGCGAACCAGAAGTTCGTCGCCGAGTTCGAGCAGGAATACAAGCGCGTGCCGACGCTCTACGCATCGCAGGGCTACGACGCCGCGCAGCTGATCGCCGCCGCGGTGCGCGACACCAAGGGCAAGCTCGAGGACCAGGCGGCGGTACTGAAGGCGCTCAAGGCGGCGCGGTTCGATTCCGTGCGCGGGCCGTTCAAGTTCAACACCAACCAGTATCCGATCCAGAACTACTACGTGCGCACCGTCGGCAGCGACGGCAGGGGCGGCCTCATCAACAAGTCGTTCAGCGAGCCGATCTTGAAGAACCACGGCGACGCCTACGTGCAGAACTGCGCGATGAAGTAGGCGCCTCGCACGCCCTCGCCGTCGACTGCGCTGACCGGCCCATGCCCGGCGTCCTCGTCCTCGAGCAGGCGCTGAACGGGCTCCAGTTCGGCCTCATGCTGTTCCTGCTCGCGGCGGGGCTGACGCTCGTCTTCGGCGTCATGGACATGATCAACCTGGCGCACGGCTCGCTCTACATGGTCGGCGCCTTCCTCGCCGCCTGGCTGGTCGGCCTGACCGGGTCGTTCGCGATCGGCGTCGTCGGCGCGGTCGGCCTCACCTTCGTCTTCGGCATGGCGCTCGAGGCCGGCCTCCTCCGGACGCTCTACGCCCGTGACCATCTTTCGCAGGTGCTGGCGACGTTCGCGCTGATCCTGATCCTCAACGACGGCACCAAGATGATCTTCGGCAACGACCTGCCGCTGTCGGCGCCGACGGCGCTCGCCGGACCGGTCGAACTGCTGCCGGGGCTGCAGTACCCGTCGTATCGACTTCTCATCCTCGGGGTCGGCCTGGCGCTCGCCGTGCTGCTGTGGCTGCTGGTGCAGAAAACCCGGCTCGGCGCGCTCGTTCGCGCCGGGGCGTCGAACCGGACCATGGCGACCGCGATGGGGATCGACATCGGCCGCCTCTTCACCGTCGTGTTCGGCATCGGCGCGGCGCTCTGCGCCGTCGCCGGCGCGCTCCTCGGGCCGTTGCTCGCAGTCCAGGTCGGCATGGGCGAGAACATTCTCATCCTGGCGTTTGTCGTCATCGTCATCGGCGGCATCGGCTCGATCCGCGGCGCGCTGGTTGGCGCGATCCTCGTCGGTGCGATCGACACCCTCGGCCGGACGCTGCTTCAGCACGTGCTGCGCGAGTTCTTGCCGCCGCAGTGGGCGAGCGCCGCCGGCCCGGCGATCGCGTCGATCGCGGTCTACGTCTTCATGGCGATCGTGCTCGCGATCCGGCCGCAGGGCCTGTTCCCGGCCCGCGGCTGATGGCGGCGACCCGCGCCGCCACGACCGCCAGCATCGGCATCGTCGTCGCGCACGCCGCGGTGCTCGCGATCGCGATCGCCCTGCCGTGGCTGCTGCGCGCCCTCGGCCTCGACTTCTACCTCAGCCTGGCGAGCCGGATCGTCGTCTACGCGATCGCAGCGACCAGCCTCAACCTCGTCCTCGGCTACGCCGGGCTCGTCTCGTTCGGCCATGCCGCGTTCTTCGGCCTCGGCGCCTACGTCACCGCGATTCTCGTCACCGAGGGCGTCCAGAGCGGCATCGTCCATCTCGCCGCGACCGTCGCCGTCGCAGCCGTAGCCGCGCTCGTGATCGGCGCGATCTCGCTGCGCACGCGCGGCGTCTACTTCATCATGATCACGCTCGCGTTCGCGCAGATGCTGTTCTATCTTGCCAACTCGGTGAAGGGCTACGGCGGCGACGAGGGCCTGAACATCCGGGCGCGATCGCTGTTCTCGTTCGGCAGCGAGGTGCTCGACCTCAAGAACCCGCTCGCCCTCTACTACGTCGCGCTCGCCGTTCTCGCCGCCTCGCTGGTCGCGCTCGCCCGCTTCGCGCGTTCGCCGTTCGGCGGCGCCGCTCTGGCGCTGCGCGACGACGACGTCCGCGCCGAGGCGCTCGGCTTTCCGACCTACCGCTACAAGCTCGCCCTTTTCGTCGTCGCCGGCACGCTGGGCGCGATCGCGGGCGCGCTCAGCGTCAACCTGCAGGGCTACGTCAGCCCGAACGCGCTGCACTGGACGCAATCGGGAACGCTGATGGTGATGGTCATCCTCGGCGGCGTCGCGACGGTGTGGGGCGGCGCCGTCGGCGCGGCCTCGCTGTTGCTGCTGCAGGAGGTGTTGTCTTCATACACCGAGCACGCGGAGTTCTGGACCGGCTGGGTGCTGCTCGCCGTCGTTCTCTACGCCCGCCAGGGACTGGTCGGACTGTGGACGGCGCGGCGATGAGTGCGGCGGCGGACGCAACCGTGCTTTCGGTGCGCGGCCTCGAGAAGCGGTTCGGCGGCGTCGTCGCGACCGACGGCGTCGACCTCGACGTCGTGCGCGGCGAGATCCATGCGCTCATCGGCCCCAACGGCGCCGGCAAGACGACGCTCGTCGCCCAGCTCGGCGGCCAGCTCGCGAGCGACCACGGCCGGATCGTGTTCGACGGCCATGACATCACGACGCTCGCCGCGCACGAGCGGGCGCGGCGCGGCCTGGCGCGGTCGTTCCAGACCACCCGGCTCTTTCGTAGCGCCAGCGTGCTCGACAACGTCGTGCTCGCGGTGCTCGCGGTGTCGCCGCGCAGCATGAGCGCGTGGCGATCGCTGCAGCGCGACGACGGCGTCCATGGCCGTGCGCGCCAAGCGCTCGCCGACGTCGGGCTCGACGCCAAGGCGTCCGAGCCGATCGAGCGCCTTTCGCACGGCGAGCGCCGCGCGCTTGAGGTCGCGGTGACGCTGGTGAGCCGGCCGCGGCTGATGCTGCTCGACGAGCCGATGGCCAGCATGGGCGCCGAGGAGTCGGCGCGGATCGAGCGCCTGGTCGATCGCCTGCGCGAGAGCACGACCGTCCTTCTCGTCGAGCACGACGTCGACGCCGTGTTCCGCCTCGCCGACCGCGTCTCGGTGCTGGTCGGCGGCCGCGTGATTGCGACCGGCGCGCCCGCCGCAATCCGCGGCGACGCCGCGGTGATCGCCGCCTATCTCGGCGACGAGGCAGCGTGACGGTCGACGCCGCGCCGCTGCTCGCGCTCGCCGGCGTTCACGCCGGCTACGGCGGCAGCGAGGTGCTGTTCGGCATCGACTTCGCGCTCGGGCGCGGCGAGATCGCCGGCGTCCTCGGCCGCAACGGCATGGGCAAGACGACGCTGGTGCGGACCGTGATGGGGCTGGTGCAGCCAAGCGCAGGCCGGATCGCCTTTGCCGGCCGCGACATCTCGGCCCTCGCGGCGCACCGGATCGCGCGCGCCGGAATCGCCCTCGTTCCCGAAGGTCGACAGGTGTTCGCGAACCTGAGCGTCGACGAGCACCTGGGCGCGTTCCATCGCCCCGGCCCCGAGGGCGCGACGGGTTGGTCGCCGGCGCGCGTGCTCGCGATGTTCCCGGCTCTGGCCGCGAGACGCCGCCACTTCGGCGACCAGCTCTCGGGCGGGGAGCAGCAGATGCTCGCGATCGGCCGCGCGCTCGTCACCAATCCGCTGCTGCTCATCCTCGACGAGGCGACCGAAGGGCTTTCACCGCTCGTGCGCGAGGAGATCTGGCACGCCCTCGCGGCGCTGCGCGACGCCGGGCTGGCAATGATCGTGATCGACAAGTACGTCGAACGGCTGGTCGCGATCGGCGACCACCACGTCATCGTCGACAAGGGCCGCATCGCCTGGCGTGGCAGCTCGGCGGCGCTGGATGCCGATCGCTCGCTCTGGCACCGCCATCTCGGCGCGTAGCGTCGGATCGCCAGCCGGCGTCCGAACGCCGACCCGGACCTCGCGTCGCGTCAGGTCGCGATCGTCGCGTCGTAGCGGGAGCGCACGGCGCGCAGTGCCGATTCGTAAGCAGCGACGGCGTCGTCGAGCCGGCTCACCGTCATCATCAGGTCCTTCAGCAGGCCGTTGTGCAGGCGATAGACCCAGCCGTGGACGACGACCTCCTGGCCGCGCTGCCACGCTTCCTGGACGACGGTCGTCTGGCAGACGTTGAGCGCCTGCTCGACGACGTTGAGCTCGCACAGGGCGTTGACGCGCTCGCTCTCGGGCAGCGTGGCGAGCCAGGCAGCGTGCCGATTGCGGACGTCCTGGACGTGGCGCAGCCAGTTGTCGGCCAGGCCGACGCGCCGGTCCTCCAGCGCCGCGGCGACACCGCCGCACTGCGAATGGCCGACCACGATGACGTGGTGCACCTTCAGCACGTCGACCGCAAACTGGATGACCGAGAGACAGTTGAGGTCGGAGTGGACGACGACGTTGGCGACGTTGCGGTGGACGAACAACTCGCCCGGGGCGAGATCGACCAGGTCGTTGGCGGGAACGCGGCTGTCAGCGCAGCCGATCCAGAGGTATTGCGGCGCCTGCTGCCGCAGCAGGCTGGTGAAGAAGCCCGGCCGCGCCGACTCCATCTTGCCGGCCCAGCGGCGGTTGCTGTCGAGCAGTTCGGTCAGTCCGGTGGTCACGGCGCGACGATACCAAGACCGGCGCCGGGGCGAAACGGCGCTCGGCTCGCGTTCACCGGGTCGCGAGCGGATCACCGTGACAGTTCAGTCACGGTTTCCGCGCTAGTGGGGGGCTTACCCGTTCAGCCGATTGGAGACCGCCATGCGCATCCGCACTCCTCGTGCCTTCGTTGCCTTGGGTCTTACGCTCTTCGCGACCATCGCCGCGGCGTGGCGACCCGATGGTCACCACACGGTGGGCGCGATCGCGGATCGCCTGATCTCGGCAACGCACGCCGAAGCCCAGGTGAGGACCCTCCTTGGCAACCTGTCGCTCGAGCAGGCCGCCGTCTGGGCGGACTGCGCCAAGGGCGTCGATCCGGCCAAGAACTTCGCCTACACCGCAGCAGGCAAGTACCCTGAATGCGCCCTCTACGAAACAGCCGACGGCGAGGCCGAGATGATCGACTTCGTGCGCCGGAACGCACCAGCTGTCCTCGCGTTCCGGGCGACGAGTCGTGCCACAAGCAGTACCACTACAGCGATGGAGCCATCCAGCGAAAGCAATACCACCTCGGTGATGTCGGAACCCGGCCTTTCGATGTCGTCGCCGCGGTGTCGGCGACGATCCACGTGCTGCAGGGAGATCCCGCGCCTGCACCCTTCGACATCAAGGACCAGCGCGAAGCGCTGCTTCTCCTCGCCCACTACGTCGGCGACATCGAACAACCTCTGCACGTCGGGGCGGTCTACCTGAACCCGAGAGGCCAGGTGATCGATCCCGACCAGGGGACGTTTGATCCGGCGACCGGCACCCAGGGCGGCAACGAGGTGACCACCATCCACGTGGCCACGAATCGCAGGAGCGAGACCTCCATGCCACCTGGGACGACATTCCGGAGGTCCTTCAGTCGAGCCACGTGGACGCCGCCTGGTTGGCGCTGGCGCGCAAGGTGCCGGCGTCTCGCGGTCGATCTACGATTGGTCGACGTCGTGGGCCTCCGGAACATTTACTCAGGCCCGCGCCGCGGTCGCGGGACTTCAGTTCGGGCCGCAGCAGAACGGCGTGTGGACCGTTCCGTTGACCAGTCGCTACGACGACGCGATGGCGCCGATCAAGAAACGGCAGCTGACCGAAGGCGGCGCGCGACTCGCTCAGGTACTGCGGACCATCTGGCCGTGAGGGCACCGGCGAGCAAGGGCCAGGTTTCGGAGGGTCAGAGGGACCCGGTGCTGCCGCGACGCGATTTGACCGCCTGGGCGAGGCCGCGCAACACCGGCTCCGTCTGCGACCACCCCAGGCAGGCATCGGTGATCGACACACCGCGCTTGAGGGGCGACCCTCGCTTCAGATCCTGACGCCCTTCCTCGAGATGGCTCTCGAGCATGACGCCGACGATTCGGCGTTCGCCACGTCCGATCCGGACTGCGACGTCGTTCGCGATCTCGATCTGCCTCAGGTAGTCCTTGCCGGCATTGGCATGCGAGCAGTCGACCATCAATCGTTCGGTCAGCCCCGCTCGAGCGAGCGAGAGGCAGGCGGCGTTCACGCCCGCGGCATCGTAGTTGGGAGCCTTGCCACCACGCAGGATGACATGGGTGTCATCGTTGCCGCGGGTCTCGAAGACCGCCGCCTGGGCCATCTTCGTCATGCCGATGAACGCGTGGCTCGCACGGGCCGCGATCAGCGCATCGGTTGCCACCTGCACCCCGCCGTCGGTCCCGTTCTTGAAGCCGACCGGACACGAGAGTCCCGACGCGAGTTGGCGGTGAGTCTGGCTCTCGGTGGTACGAGCTCCGATCGCAGCCCAGGCGACGAGATCGGCGATGTACTGCGGTGACAAGAGGTCCAGGAACTCGGTGCCGGGCGGCACGCCGAGGGCGGCCACGTCGAGCAGGAGCTGGCGTGCCCGACGGAGTCCCTCGTTGATCCGGTAGGAACCGTCGAGCAGCGGGTCGTTGATGTATCCCTTCCAGCCAACGGTCGTGCGGGGCTTCTCGAAGTAAATGCGCATCACCGTCACGAGCTCGCCCGCGAGCTCGTCGGCGAGAGCCTTCAGCCGACCTGCGTACTCGACCGCGTCGTCGTGGTCATGGATCGAGCACGGACCGACAACGACGAGCAAGCGGTCGTCGCGCCGTTGCAAAATCGCGGCAATCGCCTTGCGCGCCTCTTCGACGAGTGCCTGGGCGAACGCCGGAACCGGCAGCTCCTCCAGCAGCAAGGCCGGTGAGATCAGCGGCCTGACCGCCGCAATGCGAACGTCATCGATCCGGGTCGTGTCCTGGGTCGCGTCGCGCGAACCGGCCTCGCGGTCGTGCGTCGGATCATCGATGCGATTCATGCCTCGATTCTGCATTGCGCTGAACGGCCGCCGCCGCTCGCCACTCAGTGACGGCAT
>DATAYY010000119.1:0-6016 GCA_036272325.1 Caldimonas sp.
CTCGGCCCGAAGGGCCGCAACGTGGTCCTCGAGCGCTCGTTCGGCGGCCCGACGGTCACCAAGGACGGTGTCTCGGTCGCCAAGGAGATCGAGCTCAAGGACAAGCTCCAGAACATGGGCGCGCAGATGGTCAAGGAAGTCGCTTCCAAGACCAGCGACATCGCCGGTGACGGCACCACCACCGCGACCGTGCTCGCGCAGGCCATCGTTCGCGAAGGCATGAAGTACGTGGCCGCGGGCATGAACCCGATGGACCTGAAGCGCGGCATCGACAAGGCCGTCACGGCGCTCGTCGAGCAGCTGAAGAAGCAATCGAAGCCGACGACGACCTCGAAGGAAATCGCCCAGGTCGGCACGATCTCGGCGAACAGCGACGAGGAAGTGGGCAAGATCATCGCCGATGCGATGGACAAGGTCGGCAAGGAAGGCGTCATCACCGTCGAGGACGGCAAGTCGCTCGCTTCCGAGCTCGAAGTCGTCGAGGGCATGCAGTTCGATCGCGGCTATCTCTCGCCCTACTTCATCAACAACCCCGACAAGCAGGTCGCTGCGCTCGACAACCCGTTCGTGCTGCTGTTCGACAAGAAGATCAGCAACATCCGCGACCTCCTGCCGACGCTCGAGCAGGTCGCCAAGTCGGGCCGGCCGCTCTTGATCGTCGCCGAGGAAGTCGAAGGCGAAGCGCTGGCGACACTGGTCGTCAACACGCTGCGCGGCATTCTCAAGGTCGTCGCCGTCAAGGCGCCGGGCTTCGGTGACCGTCGCAAGGCGATGCTCGAGGACATCGCGATCCTGACCGGCGGCAAGGTGATCGCCGAGGAAGTCGGCCTGACGCTCGAGAAGGTACAGCTGGCCGACCTCGGCCAGGCCAAGCGCGTCGAGGTCGCCAAGGAGAACACGACCATCATCGACGGTGCCGGCGCCGCTGCCGACATCGAGGCGCGCGTCAAGCAGGTGCGCGTGCAAATCGAAGAAGCGACGAGCGACTACGACAAAGAGAAGCTCCAGGAGCGCGTGGCCAAGCTCGCCGGCGGCGTGGCGCTGATCAAGGTCGGTGCCGCCACCGAGACCGAGATGAAGGAGAAGAAGGCCCGCGTCGAGGACGCGCTGCACGCGACCCGTGCCGCTGTCGAGGAAGGCATCGTCGCTGGTGGCGGCGTGGCGTTCCTCCGCGCCAAGCAGGCGATCGGCTCGCTCAAGGGCGACAACGCCGACCAGGACGCGGGCATCAAGCTGATCCTGCGCGCGATCGAAGAGCCGATTCGCATCATCGTCCAGAACGCCGGCGACGAGCCGAGCGTGGTCGTCGCTGCCGTTCTCGGCGGCAAGGGCAACTACGGTTTCAACGCCCAGAACGGCCAGTACGGCGACATGATCGAAATGGGCATTCTCGATCCGACGAAGGTCACGCGCACGGCGCTGCAGAACGCGGCGTCGGTCGCTTCGCTGATGCTGACGACCGAAGCGATGATCTCGGAAGCGCCGAAGGATGAGACCGCCGGCGCCGGCGGTGGCATGGGCGGCGGCATGGGCGGCATGGGTGGCATGGGCGGGATGGACATGTAATTCACCGTCCTCCGGGACCGTTCCAAGGGCTGCCTTCGGCAGCCCTTTTTCATGGCCGATTCGCGTGCATGGCCGACGAGCGGCGCACCGGCTGGCGCCATCGCGCGCGAGATAATCGGGGCGCCACTCCGAAGCGCTCATGGCGATCGCTCCGCTTTTCCAACGCTTCGTCGATGACGAGCTCGCGCTCGCACCGGCACTGGTCGAGCGCGTCATCGCGGGCACGCTGCAGCTGCTCGGCCCGGCCAAGGAGGCGGCAGCGGGCGGCGGCGAACGCGTCCACTACGCCGACATCGTGGCGGTGCTTCAGAAGGACAGCGCCCAGTACCCGAAGGCATTCGTCGAATCGCTCCGCCGGCAGGTCGCCGCCGATCTCGACGAGCAGCGCGGCGCCACGCCCGCCGAGGCGACAGCTGTCGACAGCAGCGGCCTCGAGCTGATGGACGAGTCGCGGGTCGAGGTCGATATCGAGATCTCGCGGGCGATGCAGCTGATCGACAGCACCGCCGAATGGGAGTTGCGCGAGCTGCAGACCTTCACGTCGACCCTGATCGGGCTCAACCACGTGACGGCCGAGTCCAATCCGTTCCGGCCGCTGACCTACGCGACGGCGCTCTGGGACGCCGCGTGCGCGGTGACATCAGCGCAAATCCAGCGCGCGATCATCCTGCGCACTTCAGCCGGTGTTGCGGCCGGCCTGTTGAAAAACGCCTGCGCTGCGGCGACGAGCCGCCTGGAGTCACAGGGCGTCGAGCCCGGCGTGTACCGCACGGTCGTCCTGCCGTCGGGCTCGGCGTTCGGTCGCCCGATGGTCGAACCGCCGCGACAGGGACCACTGAGCAGCCTGCTCGGCGGCATGCCTCAGAGCGCGCCGGCCGGAGCCGGCAGCGGCGACAGCCGCGCCACGCTCCCCTCGCGTCCCGGTGCGCTCGTGCCGACGCGCAGCGACGGCGGGGCGCGACGCAATCCGGAGCTCGAACGCGCGCTCCTTCGCCTCGACGAGCTGCTGCGCCACTCCGCATTCGAAGGCTCGCGGCCGGGTCGGCCGGCCGGCAACCGCATCGACCAGCACCGCGCGGCTCTCGTCGCGAGCGCAAGTGAGCCCATCGATCGCCAGATCATCGAGCTCGTCACACGGCTCTTCGAGTCGCTGCTGAACGACTCGCTGCTGCCGGGCGCGTTTCGCCCGATCATCTCGCGGATGCAGGTCGCGGCACTGCGGGTCTGCCTGGCCGACCACGCGGCGGCGCTCGATTCGTACGACCACCCGATCTGGCGGCTGCTCGACCGCATCGGCCTCACCAGTCAGGGCTACTCGCGGATCGAGGATCCGCGTCTGTCGGCGTTCCTCGCCTTCTCGGGCGCGGTCGCCGAGGAGATGGCGGGCGCGTCGTTTCCCGACACTGCGCTCTTCCGGCGCGGCCTGAACCGGGTCGAAAGCTTCCTCGCCGAGCAGTTGCAGGACCAGTCGCACGCAGCAAACGCAGCCATCGAGGCACTGCAGGTCGCCGAACGGCGCGAGGTGCTGCGGCAGCATCTCGCGCAGCGTCTGACCGATCAGATGGTCACGGTCCGGACTTCGCCGACGATCCGCCGCTTCGTGACCGGCGCCTGGGCCCGCGTCATCGCGGAGGACATGCTGCGTCACGGCGAGCAGTCGGAAGAGACGCTGAGCGCGCTGAAGACCGTCGACGACCTCCTTTGGAGCCTGAAGATTCCCGATCACCCGCAGAGCCGGCAACGTCTGATTGCCCTCCTCCCGGGATTGCTGCAACGGGTTCGGCTCGGCATGGAGACGATTGCGCTGCCCGCGGTCGAGCAGCAGGCCGTATTCGAGGAACTGATGGCGATCCACACCGAGGCACTGCGACCCGGAGCGCGCGCTTCCGGCGCGCCGGGCGGTGCCCTCAGCCCCGAGGAGATCGTGCGACGGATGCGCGAGGAAGTGGTGCCGGAGACTCCGCCGGCACGCAGTTTCAGCGACTCGGTGATCGATCTGTCGTCGATGGAGACCGTCCCTGCCGAGCACATGCCGAGCCGAAGCGACCATGGCGAGGAAGATCCGACCCGCCGCATCGATGCGCTGCGCGTCGGCGATCGGCAACGCATCTTCCTGCAAGGCCGCTGGAGCCGGTTGCAGCTGCTATGGCGAAGCGACCACGGCCTGTTCTTCCTGTTCGCTGGCGAATCGCCATCGCACACGCATTCGATCACCGGCCGCGCGCTCGAAAGGCTGGCCGCTGCCGGTCTCGTGCAGCCGGTCGAGAGCAAGCCGCTGATCCAGCGCGCGGTCGACAGGATGATGCGCGACATCTCGCCGCGCGCCTGAGCGGCCCCGAAGGCGTGCGCTAGCCGCCGATTTCGCGCTCGATCTCGGCGATGACGAGCTGGGGGCGCTCGTGGACGATCCAGTGCGTTGCGCCGGGCACGCGGGCGACGCGCAGGTTCGGAACGTACGCGTCGAGGCCATCGAGAAGCGCGACCGGTAGCGCGATGTCGTCCTCGGCCCAGACGACGAGCGTCGGCGCATGCGAGGTCACTGCCGCCGCAGGAATCTCGATCTTCCTCACCGGATCGTCGGCGGAAAGCGGTGGCCGCAGCGGCGACGCGCGATAGTAGTTGCAGCCGCCTCGCAACCCGGCGCGCCAGACTTCGCGGTAGCGCTCGCGCACTGCTTCCGTCATCCAGCCGCCGCCGACGCGTGCCGGGTCCGCGGCGCCCATGTTGGTGAAGAACGGCCACAGCCGCGCGAAATCGTTCGCGCTCAGCAGCGCTTCGGCGTCGGGCCGGCAAAGGAAGTTCATGTAGGCGCTCGCCTTCTGCTGGGCCGGGTTGTTGCGCAGCTCGCGCAGGAAGATCGCCGGGTGCGGGGAATTGACGATGACGAGACGGCCGATCGCTTCCGGCCGCTGCGCCGCAAGACCCCAGGCAAGCGCGCCGCCCCAGTCGTGCGCCACCAGCGCCGTGAGCTTGCCGCCGAGAATGTCGATCAGCGACGAGATGTCGGCGACCAGATGCTTGGCGCGGTAGGCCTCGACGTCCGCCGGCGCCGACGATCGCTCGTAGCCGCGCAGGTTCGGCGCGACGCAGCGAAAGCGCGCCGAGAAATGCTCGAGCAGCTCGTCCCAGACGAACGCTGCTTCGGGAAACCCGTGCAGGAAAACAAGCACCGGGGCGCCGCTCGGGCCGGCGGCGCGGCAGCTGAGCTCGATGCCGTTGCCAAGCGCGATGGTGAACTTCTCGATCATGCGACGCCGCCTTCGTGTGCCCAGCCGTGGAGGACCCGCGCCGCGTCGTCTACACCGACGCGGCTGAGCGAGGAAAACGGCGTCAGCGCGACCTCGCTCTCGGCGGTCGCGAACGCGCCGAGGACGGCGCCGGCGGCCTGCAGCGCCGTTTCGGTCT
This sequence comes from Caldimonas sp., assembly GCA_036272325.1. GTDB lineage: Bacteria > Pseudomonadota > Gammaproteobacteria > Burkholderiales > Burkholderiaceae_C > Schlegelella_A. Next base: position 4,972 of record DATAYY010000119.1, read on the forward strand.
CGCGTCGGTTGAGCTTGTCGGCCTTGGTCAGCAGCGCGAGCAGCTTGACGGAGCCGTTGGCGAGCCGCGGTGAGACGAAGTCGAGCAGCTTGCGATCGATCTCGGTGAAGCCGAGCCGCGCGTCGACCAGCACGACGATCGCGCTTAGGCTGCGCCGCACGGCGAGGTACTCGGCCATCACCTCCTGCCAGCGGAGCTTGGCGTTGCGCTCGACAGCGGCATAGCCATAGCCCGGCAGATCGGCAAAGAGCGTGTCGGCGGCGAGCTTCGGGCCGAGCTCGAACAGGTTGATGTGCTGCGTGCGGCCCGGCGTCTTCGACGCGAATGCGAGGCGCTTTTGCTGCGTCAGCATGTTGATCGCCGTCGACTTGCCGGCGTTCGAGCGGCCGACGAAGGCGATCTCGGGCAACTCGGTCACGGGCAGTTCACTGAGCGCGCTCGCCGTGGTGAGGAAGCGCGCGGTGTGCGCCCAGGCGAGGGCCTTGCGCGCTTCGACGCTGTCGCCGGCCGCTTGCGGGCGGGCCGCAGGAGTCGGCATGGAGGTGCTCATGATCGGTGTGAAGCCGCCATTGTAAAATCACGAGCTTTGGCACGAGAGAACGCGTCCCTCATGAAGCCTGTACCGAGTTTTTTCTGCTCGCTGGCGCTGGCCTGGATGGGTGTCGTCACGTACGCTGCCGAGCCGGCTGCGCAGGCTGGCGAGCCGGCCGTGCATCCAGCCGCCGCTGCCGCGCCGGATCCGGCCAAGGGCGCCGCGATCTCGGCCTCGGTCTGTGCCGCGTGCCATACCAATGACGGCTCGCGCGGCGTCGCCGCCAATCCGATCATCCAAGGCCAGCATCCCGAGTACCTCGTCAAGCAGCTGACCGAGTTCAAGGCCGGCAAGCGCGACAACGCCGTCATGAAGGCGATGGCGGCGCCGCTCAGCGAAGCCGACATGAAGAACGTCGCCGCCTTCTACGCGAGCAAGCAGCCCAAGCCCGGCTTTGCGAAGAACAAGGATCTCGTCGCCCAAGGAGTGAAGGTCTACCGGGGCGGCGTCGCC
>DATAYY010000120.1:0-12867 GCA_036272325.1 Caldimonas sp.
CGTCGAGCGGGTGGTGCCAGGAGCGCCGCGCCGGCTCGCGCCCGTAGCTGCCGTCTTCGGGCCCGTCGGCGGTGCCACTGGCAGGCGCCGCACGCCGGGCTCGCGGTAGCGCTCGACCATCTCGGCCTGGGTGGCCGAAGCGGTCGCGATCGCCGGCCTGGAAGACGGCGACGCGGGCCACACAGCGTTGAGGGACGCCGCGCTCGACGACGTCTTGCTGCCGTGGTGCGGCACGATGACGACGTCGCTTGCGAGCGGCGCCTGCTGCGCGACGAGCGCCGACTCCTGCTCGCGCTCGATGTCGCCGCTGCGCCATGGCGACGAGAAGGCCCGCGAGCCAGGCAAACAGGGTCACGTGCAGGCCGCTGATCGACCTCACGTGGGCGACCGGTGTTGCAGAAAGGTCCCAATTGTCGCGTTCGATCGCGCCCTGGTCGCCGGCGGCGAACGCGGCGAGAACGCCGGCGGCCCGGCGATCGTCGACCCGCGCGTAGATCGCGTCGCGGATGTGCTGGCGGAGCCGCTCGACCGGAGCCTGCACTGGCATCGAGCAGCATCGCGGGTGCGTCGCGCACATAGCCGGTCGCGGGCACGCCCTGCTCGAGCAACACGAGCTCGTCGTCGAAGCCGTGCGGGTTGAGGGCCGTGCGGGCGCCGAAGGCCGACCGTGAATCGCCAGCGCTGGCCGGCGCGCAGCTCCTGGCGCGGTTGCGCAACGGCAGCGTCTTCGTGGAAGCCCGCGTCAGCGAGCGCGAGCACGCGCGGCACGTCGGTGGGTGCGCCGCCCTCGTTGACGAGCAGGGAAAGCGCAGCCCGCTCGGTCCTTGCTGAGGCAAGCTCGCGACGCCGCCGGTGACGACGAGATCCTTGCCGCCGAGCGCGCTCGGCAAGGTGTCGGCGAGCCGCAGCGACGCTGGCCAGCCCGAGACCGCGAACCGCCGCGGCGAAAGCGGCGACAGCGGCGAGCGCGACCGCAAACGCACGCCGCAGCAGCATCCAAGCACGAGCGCCACGAGGGCGAAGGCCGCGATCGCGGCATGGCCACACCGCCAGCCGCGCGCGCTCGCGCAACTGCAACGCGACGCCGGCAAGCCAGGCAGCGGCAGCGCGAGCAGACGCCCGCCGCCGATACCAGGCGCCACCATCGCGAGAGTGTAGGATTTGCCTTCTACGCGCCCCCAGAGCCATGTCCTCGATTTACGACCGTCTGACCGACCTCGACATCTCGCTGCCGCCGCTGGCGATTCCCGCGGGAGCGTACGTCCCGTTCGTACGCAGCGGCAACCTCGTCTTTCTGTCCGGCCACATCGCCAAGCGGGACGGCAAGGTGTGGGTCGGCCAGCTCGGCCGCGACATGACGACGTCGACCGGCAAGAAGGCGGCGCGCGCGGTCGCGATCGACCTGCTCGGCACGCTTCACGCCGCGGTCGGCGACCTCGACCGGGTCGAGCGGATCGTGCGCATCACGAGCCTGGTCAACAGCGCGCCCGACTTCGTCGAGCACCACCTCGTGACCAACGGCTGCTCGGAGCTGTTCGGCGAGATCTTCGCCGACAAGGGCGCGCACGCGCGCAGCGCCTACGGTGTCGCACAGTTGCCGCTCGGCGCCTGCGTCGAGATCGAGCTGATCGCCCAGGTCGCCGAATGAGGTCGCGCGGGCGCGGCGGGGCGCGGGTGGCGCCCCTGTTCGCGTTCGTCGCCGCCGCGTCGTTCGGCGTTGTCGTCGCGGCACTCGTTTCGCAGCATGAATTTGCGATGGAGCCGTGCCCGTGGTGCGTGCTGCAGCGCCTCATCTTCCTCGCGATCGGCGCGTGCGCCCTGCTCGGGCTCCTCTGGCGCAGCGTCGTCGGCAGCCGCGTCGCCGCAGGCATCGCGCTGCTGCTCGCCGCAGACGGCGTCGCCGCTGCGTTCTGGCAGCAGCTCGTCGCCGCGAAGTCGGAATCGTGCAACCTCACGCTCGCCGACCGCGTCGTCGGCGCAACCGGGCTCGACCAACTGCTGCCGAGTGTGTTCGAGGCGCGCGCGAGCTGCGCCGATGCAGCGGTCTCGCTGCTCGGCGTTCCCTACGCGTACTGGTCGGCGGCGGCGTTCGTCATCTGCGCGATCGCCCTGTTGCGCATCCTGCGCCTGAGCATCTGACGAGCAGCGCGCACGGCGCTGCCCCGGATCACGGCGCGTCGGCGGCGACGACGCGGGTCGCGGTCGGCATCGCGTGTTGGCGGCGGCCCTTGCGTGCGCGCCGGCCGAGATAGTCGTCGAGCGCAGCACCGCGCAGGACCTCCTCGCGCGCCTTGCCGCCGCGGCCGCTGCCCTCGACCCGCAGCGCGGCAGCGAACACCGCGACGCTGACGAGCGCGTCCTTGGCATCGAGGTCGATCAGCGTCAGACCGCGGCCGCCGTTGCCCTGCAGCTTCAGCTCATCGACGCCGAAGACAAGAAGGCGCCCCGTCAGCGTCAGGCAGGCGACGCGCGCGCGGTCGCCGGCGCCGACGATCGCCGGCGGCAACGGCCTCTCGTCGCCTTCGAGGACAACGAAGGCCTTGCCGCCGCGCTGCCGCGAGACGAGATCGGAGGCGCGCGCGAGGAGGCCGAAGCCGCCGGTGTTGGCGAGCAGCAGCACCTCCGGGCCCGCGCCGGCGAAATAGTGCGCCGGTTGCGTCCCCGCCTCGAGCTCGATCAGCGACGTCACCGGAGCGCCGTCGCCGCGGCCGCTCGGCAGGTTGGCGACCGCGGCGGAATAGACGCGGCCGTTGCTGCCGAAGACGAGCAGCGTCGCGGTGCTGCGGCAGGCGAACGTTCCGTAGAGCCCGTCGCCGGCCTTGAATGCGAGCTGGGCCGGATCGACCTCGTGGCCCTTCAGCGCCCGCACCCAGCCCTTCAGGCTGACGACGACGGTGACCGGCTCGTCGACGACGCGCACCTCGGCGACGGCGCGCTTTTGCGCTTCGATCAAGGTGCGCCGCTCGTCGCCGTGCGCCTTGGCGTCGGCCTCGATCTCGCGGATCACGGTGCGCTTGAGCGCCGCCGGGCTGGCGAGGATCTCGCCCAGCCTGGCCGACTCGGCGCGCAGCTCCTTCAGCTCCTGCTCGATCCGGATCGCCTCGAGACGCGCCAGCTGGCGAAGCCGAATGTCGAGGATGTCGTCGGCCTGCCGCTCGCTCAGCCTGAAGCGCTCGATCAGCGCTGCCTTCGGCTCGTCGGCGGCGCGGATGATCGCGATCACGGCATCGATCTCGAGCAGCACGAGCTGGCGCCCTTCGAGGATGTGGATGCGGTCGGCAACCTTGCCGAGACGGTGCTGCGAGCGCCGCTCGACGGTCGCGATGCGGAAGCGGTTCCACTCGCGCAGCAGCTGGGCGAGGCTCTTCTGGGTCGGCCTGCCGTCGGCGCCGACCATCGTCAGGTTGATCGGTGCCGAGCTCTCGAGACCGGTGTGGGCGAGCAGCGCGTTGACGAGGTCGGCTTGCGGCACGGTGCGTGACTTCGGCTCGAAGACGATCCGAACGGCGGCTTCCTTGCTCGACTCGTCGCGCACCGCATCGAGAACGGCGAGCAAGCTCGCCTTCAATTGGAGCTGCTCGGTGGCGAGCGTCTTCTTGCCGGCGCGCAGCTTCGGATTGGTCAGCTCCTCGATCTCCTCGAGGACCTTCTGCGCGCTCGTTCCCGGTGGCAGCTCGGTGACGACGAGCTGCCACTGGCCGCGCGCGAGATCCTCGATCGTCCAGCGCGCCCGCACCTTGAGCGAGCCGCGACCGGTTGCGTAGGCGGCGCGAATGTCCTCCGTCGGGCTGATGATCTGGCCGCCGCCGGGATAGTCGGGGCCGGGCAGCAAACGGGCGAGCTCATCGTCGTCGAGCTTGTCGTCCTTCAGCAGCGCGATCGCCGCGGCGGCGACCTCGCGCAGGTTGTGGCTCGGGATCTCGGTCGCGAGGCCGACCGCGATGCCGCTCGCGCCGTTGAGCAGCACGAACGGCAACCGCGCGGGCAGGAGGCGCGGCTCTTCGGTCGAGCCGTCGTAGTTCGGCACGAAGTCGACCGTGCCCTCGTCGATCTCGTCGAGCAACAAGCGCGCGATCGGCGCCAGGCGCGCTTCGGTGTAGCGCATCGCCGCGGCGCCGTCGCCGTCGCGCGAGCCGAAGTTGCCCTGGCCGTCGATCAATGGATAGCGCAACGCGAAGTCCTGCGCCATGCGGACGAGAGCGTCGTACGCGGCCTGGTCGCCGTGCGGGTGGAAGCGGCCGAGAACGTCGCCGACGACGCGCGCGCTCTTGACCGCCTTCGGGCCGCCGCCGGTGACGAAGGCGAGCCCCATCCGCGCCATCGCGTAGAGGATGCGGCGCTGGACCGGCTTCTGGCCGTCGGCGACGTCGGGCAGCGCCCGCCCCTTGACGACCGAAAGCGCGTATTCGAGGTACGCGCGCTCCGCGTACTCCGCGAGCGCGACCGTGTCGCCGTCGGGCTCGCGGGTGAAGAGATCGAGTGTGTCCATGCCGGTCCAGCGAGGCGCGCCGGCGAGCGATCGCGCGCCGGCGCACAGGAGTGATCGATGTCAGCGGGGGAAGCGTTCGCGCAGCTTCAGCTTCCAGAACTTGCCGGTCGACGTCCGCGGCACGCCCTCGATCACTTCGTAGCGATCGGGGAGTTGCCACTTGGCGAAGCCGTGGCCGAGCAGGTGGTGGCCGAGCTCGCCGGCAATGTCGGCCGCGGCGACCTGGGCGCCGTGCCTCCAGACGATGCACGCCAACGGCCGCTCGCTCCATTTCTCGTCGGGGATCGCGATCACTGCTGCCTCGGCGATCGCCGGGTGCGCCATCAGCGCATTCTCGAGATCGACCGACGAGATCCATTCGCCGCCCGACTTGATGAGGTCCTTGGTGCGGTCGGTGATGCGAACGAAGCCGAGCTCGTCGACCGCGGCGACGTCGCCGGTACGAAGCCACCCGTCGGCGGTGAACTTGTCGTCCGTGACCGGGACCTCGTGATACGAGCCGGTGATGAATGGGCCCTTCACCTGGATCTCGCCCATCGACTTGCCGTCCCACGGCGCGTCCTCGCCGTCGTCGCCGCGGATGCGCACGTCGACGAGCGGCACCGGAACGCCGGCCATCGCGGCGCGACGAAAGCGCTCGTTCGCGCCGAGGGACGCGAACTCGCGGCGCAGGTACGACGTCGTCGCGAGCGGCGACGTCTCGGTCATTCCCCAACCCTGGACGATCCAGATGTCGTGCTTGGCGAACGCCCGGATCAGCGCTTCGGGCACCGCCGCGCCGCCCACCAGCGAGCGCATTCCGCTCGGCAGCTTCCAGCGCCCCGGCTGCTCGACGAGCGAGCGGTCGTAGGCCTGGATGAGCCCCATCCAGATCGTGGGCACGCCGAGCGCGAGCGTGGGCGGCTCGACCTGCATCAGGTCGAGCAGGTCATCGGGATGCAGATGCGGGCCGGGAAAGACGAGGCGGATGCCGAGCATCACTGCCGCGTACGGCACGCCCCAGCTGTTGGCATGGAACATCGGCGTCACCGGCAGCACCGCGTCGGTCGCGCGCAGGCCCCAGAGATCGGAGAGGCAGCCGACCAGCGTGTGCAGGACGGTCGAGCGGTGCGAGTAAGCGACGCCCTTCGGCCTGCCGGTCGTCCCCGACGTGTAGCACATCGCGATCGGATCGTTCTCGTCGTGCTCGACGTACGTGAGGCCTTCGCCGTCGGCGTCGCCGAGAAGCGCCTCGTAGTCGAGCTGGCCTGCGCTCGTGTCGACCGGCGCGCCCGAGAACGGGAACACAAGCACCTTCTCGAAGGCGTGCTTGTCGGCGAACTGGCGGTAGAGCGGCAGCAGGATGTCGTCGACGACGAGGAAGCGATCGTCGGCGTCGTGCGCGATCCAGCCGATCTCCTCGGGCGAGAGGCGCAGGTTCAGCGTGTGCATCACGCCGCCGGCCGCCGGGATGCCGAAGTAGCACTCGAGGTGGGCGTGGTGGTTCCAGCACAGCGTCGCGACGCGGTCGCCCTTGTTCAGGCCGAGCGCCACGAGCGCCGCCGCGAGCTTTCGCGTCCGCCGGTGGTAGTCGCCGTAGCTGTGCTTGCGGAGCGTCTTGTCGGGCAGCCGTGAGACGATCTCGCCGCCGGCGAACAGCGTGCCGGCACGGTCGAGCAGGTGGTTGAGCGAGAGCGGCACGTCCATCATCGTCGAGCGCATGGCGAATCTCCTTTCGTCCGCGGGCCGCAGTTCACGCCGGGTTGACGGCGCCGCCGCGGCGCGCCTCGTATTCGCTCTTCAGCATCGACAGCACGATGAGCGAGTCGAAGCCGTCGCCGTTGCGCACGCTCTCGCGCAGGCGCCCTTCCTCGACGAAGCCCTCGCTACGATAGAGCGCGAGCGCGCGCGCGTTGAGGCTTCGCACATCGAGCCAGAACCGGTGCGCGTCGAGGTCGCGAAACGCCATCTGCGCGAGCAAGCCGACCGCGGCCCGGCCGAAGCCCTGGCCCTTCGGCTGCAGGACGATCCGCTTCAGCTCGATCGACGCATTCGGATTGCGGCAGCCCTGCAGGATGACGAACCCTGCCGACGGGTAGCCCTCGCCCGCCTCGACGATGAAGTGGCGAAAGTCGGGAAAGCGGACCGCACCTTCGTGCTGGACGCGCTCCCACGGCGTGATGAACGGCCGGTTCGCCGGATCGTTCTCGACCGAGGCGACGAACTCGAGGTCGGAGAGCATCGTCGGTCGCAACCGGAGCCGAGGCGCGACGCGGGCGGAGGGGCTCACACGTCGACCTCGACCGCGTCGCCACGCAGCTCCATCAGCTCGCGGCGCGCCTGCGCCTCGCCCTTGCCCATGAGCTTGGTGAGCGATGCCGCGGTCGCCGCGAAGCCGGCCACGGCGAAGCCGATCGGCAGCAGCCGCCTGGTCTCGGGATTGAGCGTCGTGTCCCAGAGCTGCTCGGCGTTCATCTCGCCGAGACCCTTGAAGCGGCTGACGCTCCAGCTGCCGTCGCGTGCGCCCTCCTTCTTCAGGCGATCGAGCGTCGCACGCAGCTCGTCGTCGTCGAGCGCGTAGATCTTGGCGGCCGGCTTCTTGCCGCGCGCCGGCGCGTCGACGCGAAAGAGCGGCGGCTTGGCGACAAAGACGTGGCCGCGCTCGATCAGCTTCGGGAAATGGCGAAAGAAGAGCGTCAGCAGCAACACCTGGATGTGCGAGCCGTCGACGTCTGCGTCGGAGAGGATGCACACCTTGCCGTAGCGCAGGCCCGAGAAGTCGGGCGCGTCGTTCGCGCCGTGCGGATCGACGCCGACCGCGACCGCGATGTCGTGGATCTCGTTGTTTGCGAACAGGCGATCGCGCTCGACCTCCCAGGAATTGAGCACCTTGCCGCGCAGCGGCAGGATCGCCTGCGTCTCCTTGTCGCGGCCCATCTTGGCGCTGCCGCCGGCGGAGTCGCCCTCGACCAGGAAAAGCTCGTTCAGCGCCAGGTCGCGGCTCTCGCAGTCGGTGAGCTTGCCAGGCAGCACCGCGACTCCCGAGCCGCGGCGCTTTTCGACCTTGAGGCTCGCGCGTTGGCGCGTCTGCGCCTGGCGGATGACGAGCTCGGCAAGCTTCCTGCCGTGCTCGACGTGCTGGCTGAGCCAGAGCTCGAACGCCGGCCGGACGCAGCCCGACACCAGTCGCAGCGCCTCGCGGCTGTTCAGCCGCTCCTTGATCTGGCCCTGGAACTGCGGGTCGAGCACCTTCGCCGAGAGAACGAAGCTGGCGCGCGAGAAGACGTCCTCTGGCATCACCTTGACGCCCTTGGGCAGCAGGCTGTGCAGGTCGATGAATCCCTTGACGGCCTGGAACAGCCCGTCTTTCAGCCCCGATTCATGGGTGCCGCCGGCGACCGTCGGGATCAGGTTGACGTAGCTCTCTCGCACCGCGTTGCCGTCTTCGGTGAAGGCGATGCACCAAGCGGCCCCTTCGCCTTCGGCGACGTCCTCGCTTTCGCGCCCGTCGGCGTGATGCGCGCCTTCGAAGAGGGGGATGACTGGATCGGCTGTGATCGTCTGCATCAGGTAGTCGGCGAGACCGCCCGCGAACAGCCACTCGCTTCGCTCGAGTTCGCTGCGGCCGGCCTTCTCGAGCGTCAGCGAGACCTTGACGCCGGGCAGTAGCACGGCCTTGCTGCGCAGCAGGTGGGTGAGCTCGGCGCGCGGCAGCTCGGCGCTCTCGAAATAGCGCGGGTCGGGCCAGACGCGCACGCGCGTCCCGCTCTTTCGCTCGCCCGCCGCGGCCTTGCGCGTCGCCAGCGGCTCGACGACCGCGCCGGCCGCGAACGCGATCGTCGCGACCTGACCGCCTCGCCAGACCGTCACCTCGAGCCGCTTGGCGAGCGCATTGGTGACGCTGACGCCGACCCCATGCAGGCCGCCCGAGAAGCTGTACGCCGCGTTGCCGCCCTTGTCGAACTTGCCGCCGGCGTGCAGCCGCGTGAAGACGATCTCGACCACGCTGACGCGCTCTTCCGGATGCAAGCCGATCGGGATGCCGCGGCCGTCGTCGTCGACGCTCACCGAGCCGTCGGCGTGCAGCGTCACATCGATCGCCGTCGCCACCCCGGCGAGTGCCTCGTCGGCGGCGTTGTCGATCACTTCCTGGACGACGTGGAGCGGGCTTTCGGTACGGGTGTACATCCCCGGCCGCTGCTTGACCGGCTCGAGTCCCTTGAGGACGCGGATCGACTCCTCGCCGTAGCTGCCGGCCTTCGTGCTGGTCCTGGATGCCATGCGAAGGATTCTAGGCAGCGACTCCGGTCGGACTCTGCACGAGGAAGCCGGGCGAGCAGCGAGATGCAGCCCCTGCAACAATCGTTCGATGGACACCCGCGCTCTCGGCCGCTCCGGCCTCCAGGTCTCCCGCATCTGCCTCGGCGGCAACGTGTTCGGCTGGACGGTCGACGAGGCGACGTCGTTTCGCCTGCTCGACGCCTGGGTCGACGCCGGCATGAATTTCGTCGACACCGCCGACGTCTATTCGCGCTGGGTGCCGGGGCACGCCGGCGGCGAGTCGGAAACGATCATCGGCAAGTGGCTGAAGGCGAGCGGCAAGCGCGGCCGCGTCGTCCTCGCCACCAAGGTCGGAAAGCCGATGGGCGAGAACGACAAGGGCCTGTCGCCGGCTTACATCCGGCGCGCCGTCGAGGCGTCGCTGCGGCGCTTGCAGACCGACCACATCGACCTCTACCAGTCGCACGACGACGACCCGGCGACGTCGTTCGAGGAAACGCTCGCCGCGTTCGCCGACCTCATCCGCGAAGGCAAGGTGCGCGCGATCGGCGCTTCGAACTACAGCGCCGAGCGGCTGGCGCTCGCGCTCGATGCCAGCGAGCGCCTCGGCCTGCCGCGCTACGAGTCGCTGCAGCCGCTCTACAACCTGGTCGAGCGCGCCGCCTACGAGGACGCGCTCGAGCCGCTCTGCGTCGAGCGCGGCCTCGGCGTGATCAACTTCTTCGCCCTGGCGATGGGATTTCTGACCGGCAAGTACCGCAGCACCGCCGACCTCGGCAAGAGCGTGCGCGGCAGCGGCGCTGGCAAATACCTGAACGAGCGTGGCCTCGCCGTGCTCGGCGCGCTCGACGCCGTTGCCGGGACGGTCGGCGCGACGCCGGCGCAAGTCGCGCTGGCATGGCAGATCGCGCGGCCGAGCATCACCGCACCGATCGCGAGCGCAAGCAACGAGAAGCAGCTCGCCGAGCTCGTCGTCGCGGCGCGGCTGCAGCTCGACGCGCCGTCGGTCGCGATGATCGACCGCGTCAGCCGCCCGGGTGCATCGTGAACGCGCCGGGCAAGACGCTGTCGTTGCCGCAGGTGCTCGTCTGCGGCGCCGTGATCGTCACGATGTCGATGGGCATTCGCCATGGCTTCGGCCTCTGGCTGCAGCCGATCACCGCCGACCGCGGCTGGAATCGCGAGACCTTCGCGTTCGCGCTCGCGGTGCAGAACCTCGCCTGGGGACTCGCGGGCCCGTTCGCGGGCGCGCTCGCCGACCGCTGGGGAGCGTTTCGCGTCCTCGTCGTCGGCAGCGTGCTCTACGCCGGTGGCCTCGTCGTCATGGGGGTGGCGGCGAGTGGCGCCTCGTTCCTCGGCGGCGCCGGCCTGATTCTCGGCATGGCGCAGGCAGGAACGACGTACGCGATCGTCTACGGCGTGATCGGCCGCAACGTCGCGCCCGAGCGGCGCAGCTGGGCGATGGGGATCACCGCCGCCGCGGGATCGTTCGGCCAGTTCCTGATGGTGCCGGTCGAAGGCGGCCTGATCGGCAGCGTCGGCTGGCAGAACGCGCTCTTCGTCTGCGCCGCGCTCGCGCTCGTCATCGTTCCGCTCGCGTACGGCCTGCGCGAGCCGAGGCACGTGCCGTCGACGACCGCGCAGCAAAGCATCGCCGCCGCGATGCACGAGGCGTTCGGCGACCGGAGCTTTCAGCTCCTGACGGCGGGCTACTTCGTGTGCGGCTTTCAGGTCGTCTTCATCGGCGTGCACATGCCGAGCTACCTGAGGGACCACGGCCTGCAGCCTTACGTCGCGACGACCGCGCTGGCGCTGATCGGCCTCTTCAATGTCTTCGGCACCTACCTCGCGGGAATGCTCGGCGGCTGGTTGCCGAAGAAGTATCTGCTGTCGACGATCTATACCCTGCGCTCGTTCGCCATCGTCGCCTTCGTCGTCGCGCCGCTGACGCCGTGGAGCGTCTATCTGTTCGCGGCGACGATCGGCTTCCTCTGGCTCTCGACCGTGCCGCTGACGAACGGCATCGTCGCCGACATCTTCGGCGTTCGCTACCTGTCGATGCTCGGCGGCTTCGTCTTCCTCAGCCATCAGGTCGGAAGCTTCCTCGGCGTCTGGCTCGGCGGTCGCCTCTACGACGCGACCGGCAGCTACGACGTCGTCTGGTGGATCGCGGTGGCGCTCGGCATCCTCGCCGCGCTCGTCAACCTGCCGATCCGAGAGCGGGCCATCCTGCGCCCGGCCGTGGCATGAAGCCGGCGCGGATCGCCGCGTGGTCGGCTGCGGCTGTTGCGCTCGCGGCGGTGTTCGCCGCCTACCGGCGCCCCGACCTCGCCGTCGATCTCGCCAATCGGCTGTGGGCGTGCTTCTGACGTGAGACCGCCGCTGCGCGCAAGCGGCGTCGGCACCCCGTGAGCGCACCCTCGCCCTGGATCGTGCGCTGGGCGCATCTCATCGCCCCGGGTGGCTCCGTCCTCGACGTCGCCGCCGGCGGCGGCAGGCACACGCGGTGGCTGGCGGCGCGCGGACACCGCGTCACCGCGGTCGACCGAGATGCGGCGGCGATGGCGGCGCTCGCCGGCCACGCCGAGGCGGTCACGGCGGACATCGAAGGCGCGCCATGGCCGCTCGCCGGCCGTACGTTCGACGCCGTCGTCGTCGCGAACTATCTCTGGCGGCCGCTGCTGCCGGCGCTCACCGCCGCGCTCGCTCCCGGCGGCGTGCTGCTCTACGAGACTTTCGCGGCCGGCAACGAGACCGTCGGCCGACCGAAACGGCCCGAGTTTCTGCTCGGGCAGGGTGAACTTCTCGCCGTCGCCGCGGGTCTGCGAATCGTGGCCTACGAAGACGGCTTTCTGAGCGATCCGGACCGCTTCGTCCAGCGCCTCGCCGCCGTCCGCGCGCGCAGCGGCGACCCGGCCGAGCGTCACCCGCTGGCAGCGAGAGCGGGTGGCGACGCCCGCTAGAATCGACGGATTCCGGACCCTGCGAATGAAGACCATCACCGGCAGCATCGTCGCGCTCGTCACCCCGATGCACGACGACGGCAGCATCGACTTCGATGCGCTGCGGCGCCTGATCGACTGGCACGTCAGCGAAGGCACGCAGTGCGTCGCCGTCGTCGGCACGACCGGCGAGTCGCCGACCGTCAGCGTCGAGGAGCACTGCGAGATCATCCGCATCGCCGTCGAGCACGCGCATGGCCGCATTCCCGTGATGGCCGGCACCGGCGGCAATTCGACCGCCGAGGCGATCGAGCTTTCCCGCTTTGCGCTCAAGGTCGGCGCCGACTGCGCGCTGTCCGTCGTTCCCTACTACAACAAGCCATCGCAGGAAGGCATCTATTGCCACTTCAAGGCGATCGCCGAGGCGGTCGACCTGCCGATGGTCGTCTACAACGTGCCCTCGCGCACGGTGGCCGATATGCAGGCGGAGACGGCGCTGCGCCTGGCGCAGGTGCCGGGCGTCGTCGGGATCAAGGAGGCGACCGGCGACATCGCTCGCGGCAGCGTGATCCTGCGCGGCGCACCAGCCGGCTTCGCCGTCTATTCCGGCAACGACGACTCCGCGGTCGCGCTGATGCTGCTCGGCGGCCATGGCAGCATCAGCGTCACCGCCAACGTCGCGCCTCGCGCGGTCCAGGCGCTGTGCGCGGCGGCGCTCGCCGGCAACGCACGCGATGCAGCGCGCATGCAACTGCAGCTTCTCGGCCTGCACCAGGCCCTGTTCGTCGAGCCGAGCCCGGCGCCCACCAAATGGGCGCTCGCGCGGCTCGGTCGCTGCGGCGCCGCCGTGCGCCTGCCGATCACGCCACTCAGCGAATCGGGGCAGGCCGCGGTTGCCGCGGCGATGCGCGAAGCGGGGCTCGAATGAGCCGTTCGCAGCCGAGCTGACGAATACCAGCTGCGCCGCCGGCCGCACGGCGCGCGCGCAACGACATCGATGGAGACTTTCCCCGTGACCCTTCCCCAATCGCAGCGCCTCTTCACCGCCTTGGCGTGCCTTGCCGTTCTCGCCGGCTGCTCGTCGGTCGACAACTTCCTTTCCGGCGACAAGGTCGACTATCGCTCGACGTCGACGACAAAGACCACCGGCCTCGAGGTGCCTCCCGACCTGACCCA
>DATAYY010000121.1:0-16162 GCA_036272325.1 Caldimonas sp.
CGATGCCGGGCCGATCGCGGGCGGTGCGGGGTGGACGCGGGCCATCGCGAACGCGTCGACGAAGACGCCGTCGCGCAGGACGTAGCCGCGGTGTCGGCCCTCGATCGCGAAGCCGAACCGTCGGTACAACGCGATTGCGCGCTCGTTGTCGACGTAGACGGTGAGCTCGAGGCGGAGCAGTCCGATCCAGCGGTCGGCAACGTCGCACATCGCGTGCATCAGCGCGCTGCCGACGCCCTGCCCCTGCGCGTCGGCGCGGACCGACATGCCGAGCATCATCACGTGGCGGCGCCGCGGGCTCGCTCCGACCGGATGCATGCCGCACGAGCCGACGAGCTCGCCGGCGCGCTCGGCGACGAGAAGGACATCGGCCTTGCCGGGTGCGAGGCCGTCGGCGAGCCGCTCCCGATGCGCTTCCTCGCTCGCGTACGGCATCTGCATCAGGCCAGGATAGACGCCAGGGTCGTCCATCATCGCGGCGATGGCGGCGGCGTCGGTGACGCGGGCGCGGCGGACGCTGATCGTCACGCTCGGTCTCCTCGAAGGTTGCGGTAGTGGAGAAAGATCTCGTCGCCCTCGACCTCGCTGGCGACGAGCTGCAGGCGGCGCACGTCGGCGCGGTCGAAGCCGGCGCCGTCGGCAAGCGACGGCGCGTCGCCGCCGACCACGATCGGGCACAGCGTGACGTGCATCTCGTCGAGCGCATCGGCAGCGAGAAACTGGAACAGCAGGTCGCCGCCGGCCTCGACCAGCAGCCGCTTGATGCCGCGCGCGGCGAGTCGCTCGACGATCCAGCGAACCGGCGGATCGCCCTCTCCCGGCCACGCCTCGACTTCGGCCGGGAAGTCGCGAGGGACCGATGCCGCTCGCGTCACGAAGAGCGGGCGGACCGCCGGCTCGCGCAGGAAATCGGAATCGAGCGGGACGGCGAGCGAACGCGTGACGACGACATTCCACGGCCGCGTCGTGAGGAGCGCGCGGTCGCCGTCGTCGGGCAGCGCCGGATGCGGCCAGTTGCGAAACGTCGCGCCGCCGACGAGCACGGCATCGGCCGTGGTGCGCAGCCGGCTCATGCGTGCATGGTCGCGCGCGCTGCCGAAGAACGTGAAGCGCCGCTCGCGCGTGTTGATGCGGCCATCGAGCGAGACGGCGGTGTTGCTGACGACCTGCACGCTGGGGGCCTCGCAACCTGGAAGTCTGGCGCCGACGCCGGGCAGGAGCTAGGGCGTCGCGCTGCCGGCGTCACCGCGCCCGCGCGTGATCTCCACGCCGGCCCATTCGAGGCCCTGCACCGGCGGCCGCTTCCTGACGCTGATCGTGACGTGATCGATCAGCGCGTTCTTCAGCGCGACCTCGGCCAGCGTCTCGGCAACCCGCTCGATGAGAAGGAACTCGTGTCCCTGGACCGCATCGATGAGATCGCCGGCGAGCCGGTAGTCGACCGTGCGCTCGAGGTCGTCGGCGAGCGCGGCGTCGCGAAGCGCCGGGCAGTAGAGCCTGACCTCGACCCGCAGCGACTGCGGCGTCGCCCGCTCGACGTCGGTGCAGCCGACCCGGCACGGCACCTCGAGGCCTTCGAGGAAGAGCATGTCCATCAGACGCGCTCCTCGACCCAGCGGCGCACCGAGGCGAGCGCTTCGGGCAGCCGCGAGGGATCGCTGCCGCCGGCCATCGCCATGTCGGCCTTGCCGCCGCCCTTGCCGCCGATCTGCGCAGCGACGAAGTTCGCGACTTCGCCCGCCTTGACGCGCCCGGTGCTGTCGGCGGTGACGCCGGCGGCGATCTGCACCTTGGCGCCGTCGACCGCGGCGAGGACGATGACGGCGGTCTTCAGCTTGTCCTTGAGCTTGTCGAGCGTCTCGCGCAGCGTCTTCGCGTCGGCGCCGTCGAGCCGCGCCGCGAGAACCTTCAACCCCTTGACGTCGACGGCACGCTGGGCAAGGTCGTCGCCCTGCGACGACGCGAGGCGCCCCTTCAGTGCCGCGAGTTCCTTCTCGAGCGCGCGAACGTGCTCGAGCACCGGGCCGACGCGCGCCGGCACCTCGTCGGCGGAGCTGCGCAGCTCGCCGGCGATCCGGCCCAGCGTCGACTCGAGCGCCTGCAGGTAGGCGAGCGCGTTGTCGCCGGTCACCGCCTCGACGCGGCGAACGCCTGCGGCGACGCCGCCCTCGGCGACGATCTTGAACAGGCCGATGTCGCCGGTGCGCGCGACGTGGGTGCCGCCGCAGAGCTCGCGGCTCGAGCCGATCTCGAGCACGCGCACCTCGTCGCCGTACTTTTCGCCGAACAGCATCATCGCGCCGAGCTTGGTGGCGTCGTCGATCGGCATGACGCGCGCGCTGGTCGCGTGGTTGGCGAGGATCTCGGCGTTGACGAGCTGCTCGACGCGGCGGATCTCGTCGGCGGTGAGCGGCGCGTTGTGGGCGAAGTCGAAGCGCGTCTTGTCGGCGTCGACGAGCGATCCCTTCTGCTGTACGTGCTCGCCGAGGACCTCGCGCAGCGCCTTGTGCATCAGGTGCGTCGCGCTGTGGTTGCGAACCGTCTTCGCGCGCCGCTCGGCGTCGACCTTCGCATGCAGCATATCGCCGACGCGGATCTCGCCCTCGACGACTCGGCCTTCGTGCCCGAACACCGCCGCCTGGATCTTGACCGTGTCTTCCACCAGCACGCGCGAGGTGGGATTAAGCAACTCGCCGCTGTCACCGACCTGGCCACCGCTCTCGGCGTAGAACGGCGTGTGGTCGAGAACGATCACGACGTCGTCGCCGGCGTGCGCGACATCGGCGGCGCTGCCGTCGACGTAGAGCGCGACGACGCGCGCGCTGTCGTGCGTCAGCGTGTCATAACCGTGGAACGTCGTTCCGGCGCCTTCGTAGGTCAGCCCTTGCGCCACCTTGAACTTGGCCGAAGCACGCGCCTGCTGGCGTTGCCTGGCCATTGCCGCGTCGAAGCCGGCCGTGTCGACGCCCAGGCCGCGCTCGCGCGCAACGTCAGCGGTCAGGTCGCTCGGAAATCCGTAGGTGTCGTGCAGCTTGAACGCGACGTCGCCCGCGAGCACCCCGCCCGGACGCAGCGCGGCGAGCGCCGAGTCGAGGATCTCCATGCCGTTGGCGATCGTCTGGAAGAAGCGCTCCTCCTCCTGCTGCAGCACGGCGGTCACGCGCTGCTGCTGCCGGCGCAGGTCGGGATAGGCGTCGCCCATCTCGGCTGCGACCGTCGCGACCAGCCGGTGGAAGAACGGCCGCCGCGCACCGAGCTTGTAGCCGTGGCGGATCGCGCGCCGGGCGATCCGGCGCAACACGTAGCCGCGCCCTTCGTTGCCCGGGACGACGCCGTCGCCGACCGTGAAGCTGCAGGCGCGGATGTGGTCGGCGATCACTTTGAGCGAAGGCGAGTCCTTGTCGCAGTCGCCGGCGCCGGCGGCGTCGACCTCGCGCTTGGCCGCGGCGAGCAGGTTGACGAACAGATCGATCTCGTAGTTCGAGTGCACGTGCTGCAGCACCGCGCTCAGGCGTTCCAGCCCCATGCCGGTGTCGACGCTCGGCTTTGGCAGCTTGTGCATCACGCCCGCATCGTCGCGGTTGAACTGCATGAAGACGTTGTTCCAGATCTCGATGTAGCGGTCGCCGTCTTGCTCCGGCGAACCGGGCGGGCCGCCGGCGATCCCGGGGCCGTGATCGAAGAAAATCTCGCTGCACGGGCCGCATGGGCCGGTGTCGCCCATCATCCAGAAGTTGTCGGACGCATAGCGGGCGCCCTTGTTGTCGCCGATGCGGACGATCCGCTCAGCCGGCAGTCCGATCTCGTTTCGCCAGATGTCGTAAGCCTCGTCGTCCTCGTCGTAGACGGTCGCCCAGAGCTTGTCGGCCGGCAGCTTGTAAACCTCGGTGAGAAGCTCCCAGGCGAAGCGAAGCGCATCCTTCTTGAAGTAGTCGCCGAAGCTGAAGTTGCCGAGCATCTCGAAGAACGTCAGGTGGCGCGCGGTGTAGCCGACGTTCTCGAGGTCGTTGTGCTTGCCGCCGGCGCGGATGCACTTCTGCGACGACGCCGCGCGCAGGTATGGCCGCTTATCGAAGCCGAGGAAGACGTCCTTGAACTGGTTCATGCCGGCGTTGGTGAAGAGCAGCGTCGGGTCGTCGCCGGGAACGACCGGGCTCGACGGCACGATGGTGTGGCCCTTCGACGCGAAGAAGCTCAGGAACGTCGAACGGATCTCGGCGGCTTTCACAGGGCGGCTTTCGGCGGCTACGGAGTCGCGCGGCGGTTGCCGGCGAAAAGGCGGAAGGATATCGGCATGGTTCCGCGATTGTCCGGCACATCGCCGTCCAACCGCGGGCGTGGCGCCTGCGCGGCTCAGCGGTCGTCGTTGGCGGCCGCGCGGCGCCGGCCGGCGCCGTCGCGCGTCGTCGCCAGCCCGTGGGGCGATGTCGCGGCCGCTGCGGCGGCGAGCGACACGGCGCGGCGCAGCAGCAGCTCGGCGTCGTTGCCGTCGCCCGGCGAGTGGGCGATGCCGAGGGCGACGGCGACCGAGCGCTCGATCGCGCCGACCATGAACGGCGCGAGCAACGCCGCGACGAGCTTCAGGGCGACGCGCTCACCGTCGGCCGGGGTCAGGATCGAGCCGAGCAGCACCGCGTAGGCGTCGTCGTCGATCGCGGCGACGACGTCGCTGGCGCGGACACCGGCGCGCAGGCGAACCGCGATCTTGCGCCGCAAGGTGTCGGCATCGACCGCCTCGGCGCCGCCGCGGCTCGGCCGCAAGCCCTCGATCCGGAACGCCAGCAGCGCCATCGGCGACGGCTCGCGTTCGCGCAACGCAAGCAGCTGGCTGAGATGCTCGACGAGTTGCTGCCGGTGCGGTAAGCCCGTTGCCGGGTCGATCGAATGTCCGCCCTGGCGGCCGTCGAGGCGGCGGCGGCGCTCGACCGCGAACCGAAGCCGGCGCCAGCCGGCCGCGCCCGCGAGCTCGGCACGGCCGACCACGTCATCGGCACCGTGGTGCAGCCACGCCGGCGCGTGCTCGGCATCGGGATTGGCGAGAACGACGACGAGTGCGACGCGATCGGCGATCGCCGCGATCTTGGCCGTCGATGCAGGCGCGGCATCGCCGTCGACGAGAACGAGATCGAAGCGGTCGGCGCCGGCGAGCCGCTCGGCCGCGTCGGCCCAACCGGGGCTCGCCTCGACGACGAAGCCGGTCGGAGCGAGCGCCGAGGCCGCGACGGCGAGCACGCGAAGCGGCGAGCCGTTCACCGCGGCGTCGGATCCTCGTTCGACATCCGCCGATTCTAGGAAGGCCGCCTCTCGATACGCCGTCGAGGAACCGCCGTCGGCGCCAACTAAGCGCGCCTTCGACGCTCCGCGTCGTCCGCACGAGGCAGTCGGACGAAGAGAGGTGCTTGCCCCGGGCGCTGCTCGGTCGCAAGGATGTCACGCACCGCCGGCACGATCTCCTCCATCGAGGGGATGCCCTGAGTCCCTCCGATCCGCAAGACTCGCGCCGCCGCAGGTGCAAGCTGCGGCCAGGAACGACGGGAGTGCAATGGCCATCAACTTTCTCGGCCAGGTCTGGCGGGTCGCGGGGTTTGCGCAGGCCGGCGGCGGTCAGCGACGCAGCAACGACTGGACCGTCCAGCTGCGCGAGCCGTCGCTATGGAATCCGGCCTCCGCCGTTGCCCCCGCTGCGTTGCCGACGCCGAGTGATCCCCACCCCGCCGAGCCCGTCTGGGCCGAGACACAGCCCTTCTGGCGCGGCTGAGCGTCGAGCGGGTCAGCGCGCAGCGTCGACGAGGGCGGGCACGACGATGCCGCCCGCGGGTCCCACAGACCGGGCGGTGCCGACTGCGACAGCGCCGGTGTCGATGCGATCGAGCATGGCATCGAGAAGCGCCGATTTCTCGGCCAGACGTGCCGCGAACGCACGCACGCGCTCTTCGGCGAGCAGCAGCCGTTGCTGGCGGCGCTTCAGAAGCGAGATGTCGACGTGCGCGAACGAGGCGAAGCCGTCGGGACGGCGCTGCTCGACGACGCGCACCCAGCGATCGCCGGGCAGCGGCAGCTCGTAGGGCGCGCCCGCGAAGCAGAGGTTTTCCTCGAGGAGCGCGAGCCCGGACTCGAACCGCGATCGCTCCGAAGGGTCGGTGCCGCGCCAGGCGGTGAGATAGACGTCGACGAAGTCGCCCTGCATTGCGCGTGCCTTGTCGGGCAGACGGTACATCGCGACGAACGCCTCGTTGACCCAGCCGATCCGTCCCTCGGGACTGGTCAGCATGATGCCTTCACCGACGTGCTCGAAGAGATCGAGGCCGCTTGCCAGCCCGATCATTCCGGGGCCGTCGATCGCATCCTTGACGGCGACCGGAACGACGCTCGCCGCCCGCGTCCAGAGGCAGATCCGGCCCGCGGGCCCGGTCTCTTCGGCCGCCTGCAGCCAGAAGCCGCGATGGCTGAAAGCTTGCGGCGCCTGCTCATCGGACGGCCGTGCGACGCCTTCGTCGACATAGCGCTCGAGCAGACCGAGCTCCTCCGCCTCGAGCCGGACCTTGTAGAAGCGGCGCAGGTTGGCGCGATACGGCTCGCCCTCGTGAATGAATCCGACCTGCTCCGGGAAGAAGCGCAGGTAGGCGTCGTTCCAGAACGCGGTGCGGTCGTCGGCATCGAATGCGCAGACGGCGACGTTCAGGCGGTCGAGCGCCGCCGCGATCGCCGGCGGCGCGGCGTCGGAGCGATCGCGACGGGCGACGCTCGCCTCGCGAACGTCGCGGCCCGGCTGCCTGGTCGACAGTGCCGCAAAGAGATGGTGCGTCGCCGAGTCGGTGCTGAAACCTTCGGTGAGGACGCCGACCGCGTCGCCGCTGTCGTCCCAGCCGACGGCGCAGGCCACCGCGCGCGGCGCCGAGCTCTGCAGCGGCGCGTGCCGGCGCTGGCCGACGGCGGTCGCTTCCCGTTCCACGGGTCAGGACACCCGTGTGCGCGCACGGCGCATCAACGACCACATCGACAAGAGCATCGTCACCTCCGCAGCCCTCGAGGCTTTGTGCCGTCCGGCGCATCTTCCATGCCACCCTGCGGCGGCTGCCGCGATGCTTGGCGGGCGCGAGACTTGTTCGCTTGTGACGAAATCGAGGGATTGCGAAGGCGCAAAGCGCCAGCCTTGCAACCAGTTGCTACCGCCGCCGGGCGGCAGCGTCAGCGGGACGTGAAGGGAATCGCAAGGTTGGCCCAACAGCCCCTTGCCAGCTCGTTTTCGGGTGAGCGGCGAGTGCTGGTGACCCCAACTGCCGGAGTCATACCGAAGTCGAGATTTGACGCGGCTTTGAAGCAGGAGGCGATCAAACCCCTCACCGACCACCCAGTTTGACTACGCTTGTCCAGGGGGTGCCGTAGTCCTCGCGGAGCTTCTCGAGCAACTCCGGCTGCCGGCGCTCATTTAGCCTTCTGGCGAATTCCCGCTGCGGGACGGAATCGCGCCCTGCCGCAATACGCTGAGCGACAGGAGCAACGCGATGCCGATCGTGAATACGGCGCACGCACCCTCCCAGGCGAGCGGATAGCGCGCGCCGAGAACCCAGGCGACGAGGGACCAAGCAAGGACGCCGCCGGCGAGCCACCCATCATCGACAAAGAGTCCCCACAGACCGGCGGCAACAGTACCGAACCTTCCCGGCGGTCCCGGCCGGCGCGCGCTCCCCTGAGGGGCCTTCGGAGCCGGCGGCTCGGCAGCGACGCGGTTCGCACGTCGGGCGATCGCAGCCAGCATGAGCGCCAGCAACAGGAAGACCGCGATGAGGTAGACGATCGCGATGTCCGCGCCAGGCCAGTGCAAGCCGATCCCCTCGCCGACCCAGAAGGTGCCGAACGCCGCAAGCATCACGCCGACGGCGAACTTGAGCGTGTTCTCTGGCACGTTTTCCAATGGACGATGCAGCCAGACGCCGAGCACCAGCACGACCGCGAGAGCGAGCCCGGCACCAACGACTGCGGGCGCGAGCCCACGGCCGCCGGCGCCGAGCGCGATGACGATGAAGACGACCTCGATGCCTTCGAGCATGACCGCCTTCAACGTGGTCAGAACGGCGATTGGATCGAGGGCGAATGCGCTCGGACGCGCCTCTCGGCGCAGTCGCTCGGTCTCTTTGGCGTAGGCCGCGCCCTCATCGTGCAGGGCGAGGACCCCCGCTTGACGCAGCACGGCCTTGCGCAGCCAGCGCAGGCCGAACATCAGGAGCAGCGCGCCGATCACCAGTTGCAGGATCGGCAAGGGCGCGGCCGCGAGCGACCTGCCCAGGGCCAGCACAAGCGCGGCGAGCACGACAAATCCGGCGGCGGCACCGAGCAGCGCCGAGCGCCAGCCGCGGACGACGCCGACCGCCAAGACGATGGTGAGTGCCTCGACGAACTCCACGAGGGACGCGAGAAACGAGGCCAGCACCGATGGCCCCGCGGAGGTCCATGCTGTCATTGCGAATCTCCCCGTCGATGGGTGTTGGGCCCTGGATCTCTGGCAGCCACTGGGGCGAAAGCCTGCGCGAGGGATGTCGGATTGATCGCAGGATCCTCTGCCGTCGCACGCGGCTGCCAACCGATCGCCTCGGCGAAGCGCGTCGTGTCGCCCGTGTGCTCGATCCAGCCGCCACCGAGCGCGCGGTAGAGGTCGACGACGCTGGTGAGACTCGCCAGGCGAGTAGACGCGGCGCCAAGCTGCGCGCTGTACAAGCCAGTCTGCGCAGTCAGGACGGTCAGGTAGCTGGTGGTGCCGGTCTTGAATTGCAGCTGCGAGAGGTCGAGAGCGCGCTGCTGGGCCGCGACGTCCTGCTCGAGCGAGGCGAGCTCGTCGCCGTACGTGCCGCGCGCCGCCAGGCCGTCGGCGACCTCCCGGAACGCGGTCTGGACCGTCTTTTCGTATTGGGCAACGTCAATGTCCTTCTGCACCGTCGCGACGTCGAGATCGGCCTGCAGCCTGCCGCCTAGGAAGAGCGGCAGCGTGAGCGATGGCACGAAGCTCCACGCGAGCGAGCCGGCGCCGAACAGGCCGGCAAGCGCTGCGCTCGCCGTTCCCAGGTTGCCGGTCAGGCTGATCGTCGGAAAGAACGCTGCCCGCGCCACGCCGATGTCGGCATTGGCCGCACGCAGCGTCGCCTCCGCCTGCATGATGTCGGGCCTGCGGGTCAGGAGATCGGAGGGCAGACCAGCCGGGATGTCAGCGAGGATCGCCTGCGATGCCAATGGCACGGCAGGCGGCAGGTCCGTCGGCAGAGGCTGGCCGAGCAGCAGCACGAGCGCGTTCTCGGCTTGCGCCCGGCCACGCAGCTGCGCGAAGTGGTTGGCCTTGGCCTGTTCGACGACGGTCTCGGCCTGGCGCAGCGCCAGCTCGGTTCCCGTTCCGGTCTTGAACTGAAGCAGCGTGATCTGGTACGAGTCTTGTGCGGTCCCGAGCGTTCGCTGCGTCACGGCGAGGAACTCGTCGTACGCGAGCACGCTCAGGTACTGGTCTGCCACCTGCGAAACGAGCAGGATCTCGAACGCCTTTTGCGCCTGTGCGGTGGCGAGGTACTGCTGCAGGGCCTGTTCGTTCAGGCTGCGGAGGCGGCCGAAGAAGTCGATTTCCCAGGACGCCTCGAGCCCGGCCGCATAGGAGCGGGAGACTGCGCCGCTGTGGCTGCCCGACACGCCGGCCGGAACCCGCGATGCCGAGGCGTCGGCGAAGCCGCCGACCTGCGGTGACAGCGCCGCACGCTGGATTCGGTATTGCGCCGCGACCTGCTCGACATGAAGGGCTGCGACTCGAAGATCGCGGTTGTTCGCCAGCGCGATCTCGATCAGTCGCTGCAGTCGCGGATCGGTGAGAACGTCGCGCCAACCGATCTCGGCCGCCGGCAGGGTCGGTGCGCCCGGCGCCGTCGGCGGATAGGCAAGACCGTTCGGGAAGCTCGCGGCCACGGGGACGTCGGGGCGGCGATACACCGGCTGCAGCGCGCAGCCGGTCATCGCCGCGGCCAGAGCCAGCGCCGAACCGCGCCGGAGCACGGCGGACGCGCGGCTGCGCTTGCAGTGGAAGTCTGTCTTCATGTCGGCGTTCCCCCCGGCGCTTCGAGTGCGGGCGTCCCCGCGGGCGACTGTGTCGGCGACCCGTTCGGCTTGAACAGCCTGCCGGTGACCACGTAGAAGAACATCGGCACCAGGAACGGGGCGAGGAAGGTCGCCGTTAACATGCCGCCGATGACGGCGACGCCGATCTCGTTCTGGCTCGCCGAGCCAGCGCCGCCGGCGATCGCGAGCGGCAGCACGCCGAGGACGAAGGCCATCGATGTCATGATGATCGGCCTGAGGCGCATCGACGCCGCATGGACGGCAGCCTCCAACGCACTGCGTCCTTCTCTGTGCAGCTCGCGCGCGAATTCGACGATCAGGATCGCGTTCTTTGCGGCCAGGCCGATCGTCGTGAGCAGCGCGACCTGGAAGTACACGCCGTTCGTCATGCGAAAGAGCGTCGCCGCCGAGAGCGCGCCGAGCACCCCGATCGGCACGACCATGATCACCGAGAGCGGGATCGATCCGCTCTCGTACAGGGCCGCGAGGCTCAGGAAGACGACCAGGACCGACAGTGCGTAGAAGAGCGGGGCCTGCGAACCCGCCTGCTGCTGCTGCTGCGAGATACCGGTCCACTCGAAGCCGATGCCGGCCGGCAGCTGCCTGGCGAGGGCTTCCATCGCGAGCATCGCCTGGCCGGTGCTGTTGCCGGGAGCAGCCTGGCCGATGATCTCCATCGCCGCGATTCCGTTGTAGCGCTCGAGCTTCGGCGGGCCGTAGGTCCAGGTGCCGGTAGCGAACGCCGAGAACGGCACCATCGTCCCCAACGAGTTGCGAACGTAGAGCAGGCTCAGGTCCTCGGGATTCATCCGATACGGCGCGTCCGCCTGGACGTAGACCTTTTTGATCCGGTTGTCGGTGTCGAGAAAGTTGTTGACGAAGCGCGAGCCCCACGAGATCGAGAACGTCTGGTCGACGTCGGCCAGGCTGACCCCGAGGACGCTCGCCTTCTCGCGGTCGACGTCGACGCGAAAGGTCGGCGTGTCGTCGAGGCCGTTGGCGCGCACCTGGGCCAGGTGCGGGTCGGCCGCGGCGAGCGCGAGCAACTGGTTGCGTGCCTTCATCAAGGCGTCGTGACCGAGGCCCGCGCGGTCCTCGAGCTCGAAGTCGAAGCCCGCCGAGGAGCCGAGGCCACGGATGGGCGGCGGATTGATCGACGTGATCGAGGCGTCCTTGTACGACGCGAAGTGCTTGTCGGTCCGCGCGAGCAACGCCTGCACCGATTGGTCGGCGGCGGTCCGCCGGCTCCAGTCCTTGAGGCGTACAAACACCTGTCCCTGGTTCTGGCCGCGCCCAGCGTTGTTGTAGCCGTTCACAGCGAAGACGGCGTCGACGCTGGCCGATTCCTGGTCGAGAAGATAGTGGACGACATCATCGAGGGCGACCCCGGTGCGCTCCTGCGTAGCGCCTGGCGGCGTCTGGACTTGGACGAAGAAATAGCCTTGGTCCTCGTTCGGAAGGAACGATGTCGGCAGACGCACGAACAGGAGGCCGACGGCGGCGATGACGGCGAGATAGATGAGGAGCCAGCGGCCCCAGCCGTGGATCACGTGACGAACACCGCCGACGTAGCGGCCGCGGCCCGCCTCGAAGCAGCCGTTGAACCAGCCGAAGAAGCCGCGCTCCGCGTGCGTAGCGTCGGAGCTCTTCAGCAAGGTCGCGCAGAGGGCGGGCGTCAGCGTCAGCGCGACAAACACCGAAAGCAGCATCGCGGCGACGATGGTGAGCGAGAACTCGCGGTAGATCGCGCCCACCGTTCCGCTCGAGAACGCAACTGGAACGAAGACGGCCGAGAGCACCATCGCGACGCCGATGAGGGCGCCACTGATCTGGCCCATCGCCTTCTTCGTTGCCTCCTTGGGCGAGAGACCCTCCTCGGCCATCACGCGTTCGACGTTCTCGACGACGACGATCGCGTCGTCGACGAGCAGGCCGATGGCCAGCACCAAGCCGAACATCGACAAGGTGTTGATCGTGAACCCGGCCACCGCCATCAGGCCGAAGGTGCCGAGCAGGACGACCGGAACGGCGACCGCCGGAATGAGCGTGGCGCGGACGTTCTGCAGAAAGAGGTACATCACGAGGACGACCAGCGCGATGCCTTCGACCAGAGTCTTGATCACTTCCTGGATCGAAATCCGGATGAAGGGCGTGGTGTCGTTCGGATAGACGACCTCCAGGCCCGGCGGGAAGCCCGGCTTCAGCGCATCGATCTTGGCGCGCACGGCGTTCGCTGTCTGCAGAGCGTTGGCGCCGGTGGCAAGCTGGATGCCGATGCCCGACGCCGGTTGTGCGTTGTACTGGGTATCGACGGCAAAACTCTCGGCGCCAAGCGCAATGCGCGCGACGTCGCGCAGGCGCACCTGCGAGCCATCGGGAAGCACCTTCAGCAGCACCGCCCCGAACTGCTCGGGCGTGCGCATCAGCGTCGCTTCGGTGATCGTCGCGGTTAGCTGCTGGTCTCCGACCGCCGGCGTGCCGCCGAGCTGGCCGCCCGAGATCTGAACGTTCTGGCTTTGCAGCGCAGCGGTGACGTCGAGCGGCGTCAGGGCGAAGCTGTTCAGCTTGTTCGGGTCGAGCCAGACGCGCATGGCGTACTGGGTGCCAAAGACGTTGAAGTTGCCGACGCCGTCGATCCGGCTGATCGGATCCTGGACGTGCGAGACGACGTAGTTCGCGATGTCGAACTTCGACATGCTCTTGTCGCGTGAATAGAAGCCGACCACCATCAGGAACGAGCTCGTCGACTTGGTGACGCGCACGCCCGACTGCTGTACCTGGAGCGGCAGCTGCGGCACGGCGAGCTGGAGCTTGTTCTGCACCTGCACCTGGGCGATGTCGGGATTGGTGCCGGGCGCAAAGGTGAGCGTGGTCGTCGACTGGCCGGTGTCGTCGCTGCTCGATCCCATGTAGAGCAGGTGGTCGATACCGCTCATTTGCTGCTCGACCACCTGGACGACTGTGCTCTCGACCGTGGTCGCCGAGGCACCGGGATAGCTGGTGCTGATCTGCACCGTCGGCGGCGCGATCGGCGGATATTGCTCGATCGGCAGCGAGAGGATGGAGATCCCTCCGAACAGCATGATCAGCGCCGCAATGACCATTGCAAAGATGGGACGATCGACGAAGAACCTGGCCATGGCGACGCTCCTACCTCGACTGCGCAACGACCGTCGGCGCGGCCGCCGACGCGACGCTTGCCGGAATCGACTCGACGGCCTGGACCACCACGCCGGGATGCACCTTCTGTACGCCCGCGACGATCACCCGCTCGCCGTCGGCGAGGCCGGCGTCGACGATCCATCGATCGCCCGCGGTGCGCGTCGTCTTGAGCGTGCGCAGGGCGACCTTGTTGTCGGCACCGACGACGAGCGCCGTCGCATGGCCGGCCGGATCGTGCGTCACCGCCACCTGTGGCACGAGAACGGCGCTGTCGTCGACGCCCTCCTCCACGCGCGCCCGGACGAACATCCCGGGCAGGAGGATCGACTCCGGGTTCGGAAACACGGCGCGCGCGGTCACCGACCCGGTCGCCGAATCGACGGTGATGTCGGTGAACTCCAAGGCCCCTGGCAGCGGATACGGCGTGCCGTCCTCGAGGAGCAGCGTCGCCTTGGTCCCGCCGGGGCCGGCCAGCTTCAGCTTGCCGTCCGCGATGTCGCGGCGCAGCTGCAGCCCGGCCACGCTCGACTGCGTGAGATCGACGTACACCGGATTGATCTGCTGGATCGTCGCCAGCAAAGTCGCCGCGCCGGCCTGCACGTATGCGCCCTGCGTCACGAGCGAAGGGCCGATGCGTCCTGCGATCGGCGCGACGACATTGGTGTAGCCGAGATTGATGCGAGCGACGTCGACGGCCGCCTTCGCCGTGGCGACGTCAGCGGTCGCCTGGCCTTGTGCCGAGACCGCGTTGTCGTAGTCCTGCTGGCTGACCGCATTGGCCGCGACCAGCACCTTGTCCCGTTCGGTCTGCGCCGTCGTCGACGCGAGGTTGGCCTGGGCCTTCTGCAACGACGCGGTCGCGCTGTTCAGCGCGGCGACGTAGGGCGCCGGGTCAATCTGGTAGAGGCGTTGGCCGGCCTTGACGTCGCTGCCTTCCTGGAACTCGCGCTTCACGACGATGCCGTCGACGCGCGCCCGCACCTGCGCCACCAGATGCGCTGAGGTGCGCCCGGGCAGCTCGACCGTCATCGGCACACTGCTCCGGTGCACGGTGACCACCGCGACCTGCGGCGGCCGCGGGTCCAGCTTGGCGGCGGGGACGGGGCCGCACGCGGCCATTGCGAACGAGACTAGCGCCGTCGCGGTGCCAAGCGGCCAGGCCATTGAGCGCATTGCTCCTCCTAGAGGCGTTGTTGGTGATGAAGCGCAACGCCCGGCCACGGCCGGGCGTTGCAAGACCCCTCCGGCTCACCTCGCCAGGCGGGCGAAGAGAGGGTGGAACGGGTTGACGGACTGCGCGGCATGGACGACCTGTTCGGACCCGGTGAACTCGCCTTGGCCAGCCGGAATCAGCGTGCCGTCGGCGCGGGCCTCGAGGACCTCCTGTTTCACCTCGGCTCGCGCCAGGGTGGAGGTGGACGGATGCGCCTGTGCGTACTGCATGTCCTCCTCGGGCGCGACCGAGCCGGCATGGGCCAGCTGGCCGGCGCCACGCGCGTCGATCACGGAATCGTTGACCGCAGCGCGCGTTGTCTGCGACGGACCCGCGCCTTTGTAGCCGGGATCCATGCCTTGGCCGGCCGGGGTCAGCGTCCCTGCGGCGCGGGCGGCGAGGACCGACTGGACGACGTCGGCGCGGCTGACCGGGGCCTCCTGGGCGAGAACGGCGCCGGTGGCGAGGGCGAGCGCCCCCAGAGCGAAAACTTGCTTGACTTTCATGATGAACTCCTGTTTCGATCGGGTTGGGGTTTCGGAGCCTGTCGGCTCCGGTGACGCGTCCTTCGCATCACGGTCCGTACGATAGAAATCGAGCTTCAACGCGCCAGTGACGCGTTCATTACAGTTGTGCAATGGACGCGTCATGCGCGCGAGCGACGCGCCGCCGCAAACTGCCGGCACGCCACGAAGCAACGCCACCGATGCGCATTCTGATCGTCGAAGACGAGCCGAAGACCGCCGCTTACGTCCGCAAGGGACTGATGGAGCAGGGCTATGTCGTCGACGTCGCGAGTGACGGCCTCGACGGGCTGCACCTCGCGACGGCGACCAGCTACGACCTGATCCTGCTCGACGTGATGCTCCCTGGCGCCGACGGCTGGGCGGTTCTCCAAGGCATCCGCAGGCAGCAGCAGACGCCCGTCCTCTTCCTCAGCGCGCTCGACCAGGTCGACGACCGTGTCAAAGGCCTGCGGCTCGGTGCCGACGACTACCTCGTCAAGCCTTTCGCCTTCTCCGAGCTGCTCGCCCGGGTGCAGAACATCCTGCGTCGCGGGCCGGTGCAGCGCGAGCAGACGATACGCATCGCCGACCTCGAGCTCGACCCGGTGCGGCACCGTGTCACGCGCGGCAGCGAGCGCGTCGAGCTGACCGCCAAGGAATACGCCCTGCTCGACTACTTCGTGCGGCACGCCGGCGAGATCTGCTCGCGCACCCTGATCGCCGAGAACGTGTGGGACATGAATTTCGATAGCGACACCAACGTCGTCGACGTCGCGGTGCGGCGCCTGCGCGCCAAGATCGACGATCCCTATACGACCAAGCTGATCCACACGCTGCGCGGCGTCGGCTATGTCTTCGAAGCGCGCGGCGAATGAGCCGCGTCGAGGGGCTGCTGCAGCGCGGTCTTGGCCGGCTCCGGCGCTCGATGACCGCGCAGATCAGCGTGTCGATCACCCTGATCTCGGTGCTTCTGCTCGTCCTCGGCGGGGCCGCGGTCGACCGGTTCCTCACCGGCGAGCTGACCGACGAGCACGAGCTGACGCTCCTCGCCAACCTCGCCTTCCTGCGCGACGATCTTGCCGCCGGCGGCTACGACCTCACCCGGGCGCCCGAGCTCGTCGCGCGCATCGAGCAACGCGTCGACCGGCTCCACGCGGCGGTTCTCGACGAGCAGCGACACATCATCGCGAGC
>DATAYY010000122.1:0-35436 GCA_036272325.1 Caldimonas sp.
CACCTTCGGCATCAACATGGTCGCGCTGATCGACGGCCAGCCCAAGCTCTGCAACCTCAAGGACCTGATCGAGATCTTCCTCGAGCATCGGTGCGAGGTCGTGACGCGGCGGACCGTGTTCGAGCTCAGAAAGGCACGCGAGCGTGGCCATGTGCTCGAAGGCCTCGCCGTCGCGCTTGCCAACATCGACGAGTTCATCGCCACGATCAAGGCCTCGCCGACGCCGCCGGTCGCGAAGTCGGCGCTGATGACGAAGAGCTGGGATTCGTCGATCGTGCGCGAGATGCTGGCACGCGTCGGCAGCGAGACCGTGCAGGGGCGCGACGCCTATCGCCCGGCGGGGCTGTCGCCGAACTTCGGCCTCCAGGCCGACGGCCTCTATCGCCTCTCCGACGAGCAGGCATCCGAGATCCTGCAGATGCGGCTGCAGCGCCTGACCGGCCTCGAGCAGGACAAGATCATCGGCGAATACCGCGACGTGATGGTGCAGATCGCCGACCTGCTCGGCATCCTGGCGACACCCGCACGCGTGACGACGATCATCGGCGACGAGCTTGCGGCGCTGAAGAGCGAGTTCGGCCAGCACAAGCTCGCCCAGCGACGCAGCCGGATCGAGGCGAACGCCCTCGACCTCGGCACCGAGGACCTGATCACGCCGACCGACATGGTCGTCACCCTCTCGCACACCGGCTACGTGAAGAGCCAGCCGCTGGCCGAATACCGCGCCCAGCGACGCGGCGGGCGGGGCAAGCAGGCGACGCAGAACAAGGAAGACGACTGGGTCGAGCAGCTCTTCATCGCCAACACCCACGACTACATCCTCTGCTTCACCACGCTCGGCCGCGTCTACTGGCTGAAGGTGTGGGAGGTGCCGCAGGGCTCGCGGACTTCGCGCGGGCGGCCGATCGTCAACATGTTCCCGCTCCAGCCGGGCGAGAAGGTCAACGTCGTGCTGCCGCTGACCGACGGCTTCCGAAGCTTTCCAGCCGATCACTTCGTCTTCATGGCGACCGCTCAGGGCGTCGTCAAGAAGACGAGCCTGGACGAATTCAGCAACCCGAGGAAGGCCGGCATCATCGCCGTCGATCTCGACCCGGGCGACTTCCTGATCGGTGCCGCGCTGACCGACGGCCTGCACGACGTGATGCTGTTCTCCGACGGCGGCAAGGCCGTCCGCTTCGACGAAAAGGACGTGCGGGCGATGGGTCGCGGTGCACGCGGCGTCCGTGGCATGGCGCTCGAGCCGGCACAGAGCGTGATCGCGATGCTCGTCGCCGAGGACGAGTCGCAGAGCGTGCTCACCGCGACCGAGAACGGCTACGGCAAGCGGACGCCGATCACCGAGTACACGCGCCACGGCCGCGGCACCAAGGGAATGATCGCGATCCAGCAATCGGAGCGCAACGGCAAGGTCGTCGCGGCGACACTGGTCCGTCCCGACGACGAGATCATGCTGATCACCGACAGCGGCGTTCTCGTCCGAACGCGGGTTGCCGAGATCCGCGAGCTCGGCCGCGCGACGCAAGGAGTGACGCTGATCGCGCTCGACGAGGACGCCAAGCTGACCGGCCTGCAGCGGATCGTCGAGAACGACGCCAACGGGGATGCGGTCGTGCCGTCCGACCCCGGCGGCGACGATGCCTCGGCCGACGGAGACCACGCATGAATCACCGAACCGCTGGCCGGGCACTCGCCGGCCTGCTCGCGCTGACTGTCGCCATCGCCCCGCTGGCGCAAACGACAACCACAACGACCTCGACGAGCCCGGCCAAGAAGGAGCTCGTGCAACGCATCCTGCGACTGCAGCAGGCCGAGATCGAGGGCCTCGCGCGTGCCCTGGTCGAGCGACCCGCCGCACAGATGATGCAGGAGGCGGGTCTGGCGATCCAGCGCCAGGTCGCACCCGAAAAGCGCGAGGCGATCGGCAAGCAGATCGAGGTGGAGGTCAGGAAGTACGTCGACGACGCCTATCCGGTGGTGCGCGATCGCGCCCTCAAGCTCGCGCCGACGACGTTCGGTGCCGCGCTCGAGACCAAGATGAGCGAGGACGAGCTGAAGACGTTGCTGGCCTGGCTCGAATCCGCCGCCAACAAGAAATACCAGCAGATCGCGGTCGAGGCCCGCAACGGCTTCGTTCAGCAGGTGATGGCCGAGGCCGGTCCGGCCGTCCAGCCGAAGCTGCAGGCGCTGGACGCCCGCGTGCGTGTCATCCTCGGCGTTCCGCCCGCAAGCGCGGCGCCTGCCGCGACTCCGCCGGCACGCCCTGCGAGCAGGTAGCTCGCCGCGCATGGCTGCTGCTCCGCCGTCCCGGCCCGCCGAGTTCGAATCGCTGCGCGCCGAGATCGATGCGATCGATCGCGAGCTGCTCTCGCTGCTGAACCGGCGCGCGGCCGTCGCGACGTCGATCGGCGAGCTGAAGCGCGCCGAGGGCTCGCCGGCATTTCGGCCCGAACGCGAAGCCGCCGTCATCGACGCCCTCAAGGCGAGCAATCAAGGCCCGCTGCCGACGCCGAGCGTGGCTCCGATCTGGCGCGAGATCATGTCGGCGTGCCGCTCCCTCGAGACACCGACGCGCGTGGCCTATCTCGGACCGGCAGGAACCTTCAGCGAGCTCGCCGCGCTCGGCTACTTCGGCTCGTCGATCGTCCGCCTGCCATGCGCCAACGCCGACGAGGTCTTCCATGCGACCAGCGCCGGCGCCGCCGACTTCGGCGTGGTGCCGGTCGAGAACTCGAGCGAGGGCGTCGTCACGCGATCGCTCGACCTGTTCCTGACGACTCCGCTCACGATCGTCGGCGAGACCAGCCTCTACGTCCGCCACAACCTGCTGAGGAAGGTCGATTCGCTCGACGGCATCACCGCCGTCTGCGCCCATCCGCAGGCGCTCGCGCAGTGCCATGCCTGGCTCAGCCATCACCTGCCGAATGCCGAGCGGCGGCCGGTCGCGAGCAACGCCGAAGGCGCGCGCCTCGCCGGTGCCGACGCGACGCTCGCCGGCATCGCCAGCGAACGGGCGGCGAGCGAGTACGGCCTCTTCGTCGTCGCGCCGGCGATCCAGGACGACGCCCACAACCGGACCCGGTTCGCGATCGTCGCCCACCCGGGATCGCATCCGCAACCGAAGGCGTCGGGGCACGACTGCACGAGCCTCGTCGTCTCGGTGGCCAACCGGCCGGGCGCGGTCCATGACATGCTGCAGCCGCTGAAGGCGCACGGCGTCTCGATGACGCGGTTCGAGTCGCGGCCGGCGCGCTCGGGCCAGTGGGAGTACTACTTCTACGTCGACATCGACGGCCATCCCGACCAGCCGAACGTCGCCCGGGCCCTCCAGGAGTTGCACGACGCGTGCGCGTTCTTCAAGCTGCTCGGAACGTATCCGGTGGACTCCCATTGATGACGACTGCGAGCGCCTGATGTTCGAGCAGCTCGGCGTCATCGGTTGCGGCCTGATGGGCGGCTCGTTCGCGCTCGCGATGAAGCGCGCCAACATGGTCCGCCGCGTGATCGGCTACAGCAAGTCGCCCTCGACGACCGAACAGGCCAGGCGCCTCGGCATCATCGACACCGCGGCGGAGTCGGCGCTGCTCGCGGTCTCGGGGTCCGACATCGTCCTGATCGCGGTCCCGGTGTCGGCGACCGAAGCGACGTTCAAGGCGATCCGCCATCTGCTCGAGCCGGGCACGCTGGTGATGGACGTCGGCTCGACCAAGCGCGATGTCGTCGACGCCGCGCGGCGGGTCCTCAAGGACCGGATCGGCTCGTTCGTGCCCGCGCATCCGATCGCCGGCAAGGAAGTCTCGGGCATCGGCCACGCCGACGCTTCGCTCTACCAGGGCCGCCAGGTGATCCTGACGCCACTCGCGAAGACCTCGCCCGAACTGATCCAGAAGGCGACCGACGCCTGGGCAGCGATCGGCTCGCAAGTCCTGCGGATGAGCCCGGAAGACCACGACGCTGCGTTCGCTGCGGTCAGCCACCTGCCGCACATCCTCGCCTTCGCCTTCTTCAACGCGGTCGCGCGCCAGCCCGCCGGGCGCGACTACCTGTCGCTCGGCGGCCCGGGGTTTCGCGACTTCACCCGCATCGCGGCGAGCAACCCGGCGGTCTGGCGCGACATCCTGATGGCCAACCGCGAAGAGATCCTGAAGCAGACGCAGCGCTTTCGCCACACGCTCGACGCGATGGAGCACGTCATCAAGACCGGCAACACGGAAGCGCTCGAGGCGCTCATCCGCAGCGCGAGCGACGCCCGCGCCGGCTGGCAGATGAACTCGGCGACGCCGCATACGCACCGCTGAGCGAGCGCAGCGCCGCGCCCTTGTTCACGACCCGCTATCTCGACCTGCCGCCGCTCGCCGGCGTCGCCGGCACGGTGCGGGTGCCCGGTTCGAAGAGCATCTCGAACCGCGCCCTCCTCCTTGCCGGTTTCGCCACCGGAGCCACGACCGTCTCGGGCCTCCTCCACTCGGACGACACCCAGGTCATGCTCGAGGCTCTGAAGCAGCTCGGCTGCCGCATCGAGGGCAATGCCGACGCGATCGTCGTCCACGGGCTCGGCGGCCGGCCACTTGCGGGGCAAGCGACGCTCTGGCTCGGCAACGCCGGCACCGCGATGCGGCCGCTCGTCGCCGTTCTCGCGCTCGGCGCCGCCGATGGAGCGCGCTACGAGCTGCGCGGCACCCCGCGCATGCATGAGCGGCCGATCGGCGATCTGGTCGAGGCGCTGCGTTCGCTCGGCTGCGCGATCGACGACCTCGGCGTGGCGGGCTTTCCGCCGCTCGCGATCCGCGCCGCGCCGCGCCCGCTCGCGCTCGACCGCCCGATCGTCGTTCGCGGCGAGGTCTCGAGCCAGTTCCTGACCGCGCTCCTGCTCGCCTTGCCGATGCGCGCCGGCGCTGCCGGCGCGACGGTCGAGGTCGCCGGCGAGCTGATCTCGAAGCCGTACGTCGACATCACGCTGCGGCTGCTCGAGCGCTTCGGCGTCGACGTGACGCGCGATGGCTGGCGCCGCTTTCACGTCTGCGCGCCGGACGGGCTGCGATCGCCCGGGCGCTTCGTTGTCGAGAGCGACGCCTCGTCGGCGTCGTACTTCATCGCCGCCGGGGCCCTCGCCGCCGGCGGGCGGCCGCTGCGCGTCGAGGGGGTCGGCAGCGAGTCGATCCAGGGCGACATCGCGTTCGTCGACGCGGTGCGGGCGATGGGTGCGACGATCGACGCCGAGCCGCATGCGCTACTGGTGCGGCGGACGCGCTTTCCACTCGCGCCGATCGCGCTCGACTGCAACCACATTCCGGACGCCGCGATGACGCTCGCCGCGCTCGCGCTGTTCGCCGACGGCACGTCGACGCTGTCGAACATCGCGAGCTGGCGCGTCAAGGAGACCGACCGGCTGGCGGCGATGGCGGTCGAGCTGCGCAAGGTCGGCGCGACCGTCGTCGAGGGCGACGACAGCCTCGCGATCACGCCGCCAGAGCATTGGCGCCCAGCGGTGATCGCGACCTACGACGACCACCGGATGGCGATGGCAATGTCGCTCGCCGCCTTCAACGGCGTCGCCCGTCCGGCATCGGCGCAGCCGGTGCGGATCCTCGATCCGCGTTGCGTCGGCAAGACCTGGCCCGACTACTTCGAGACGCTGTTCGCGGTCGCGACGGCTGAACGCGACGATATTCCGGTCCTCACCATCGACGGC
The DNA here is from genome assembly GCA_036272325.1 of Caldimonas sp. Classification (GTDB taxonomy): domain Bacteria; phylum Pseudomonadota; class Gammaproteobacteria; order Burkholderiales; family Burkholderiaceae_C; genus Schlegelella_A. The sequence goes on from DATAYY010000122.1 coordinate 5,693, forward strand.
CCGACCGCATCCGGCAAAGGCACCCTCGCCAGCGCCGTCGCCGCCGAGCTCGGCTTCGTCCTGCTCGATTCGGGCGCCGTCTACCGGGCGGTGGCGATCGCAGCCCTGCAGGCCGGCGTCGAGGCCGACGACGAAGCCGCGCTCGAGGCGCTCGCGCTGGCGATGGACCTGCGCTTCTTGGCCGGCCGGACCTTCCTCGCCGGTGCCGACGTCAGCGACCTGCTCCGCCTCGAGGCGGTCGGCGCGATGGCGTCACGCCTTTCGGCCTGGCCGAAGGTGCGGACCGCGGTGCTCGGCGTGCAGACGGCGTTTCGCCGCCTGCCCGGCCTGGTCGCCGACGGCCGCGACATGGGCACCGTCGTCTTTCCCGACGCGGCGCTCAAGGTGTTCCTCACCGCGAGCGCTGCCGAGCGTGCCGAGCGCCGGCACAAGCAATTGATTTCAAAGGGGATTTCCGCTAATATCGATAGTCTTCGTGCCGATCTCGAGGCGCGCGACGCTCGCGACATCCAACGCAGCGTCTCGCCCCTGAAGCCGGCCGAAGGGGCATTCCTTCTGGACAACTCGGCGCTGACGATCGAAGCTTCGGTCGCTCGGGTGCTCGAAGTCTGGGAAGAGCGCCGGCCTTTCGACCGACCGCAGGTCTGAAGGCCGACCGGCCCGCCGCTTTCCCGCCTCGTGCCTCCTGGCACACCGAAGCGTCGGATCATTCACTCAACCGCGGCACTTGCCGCACGGAATTTCAGTTCATGTCTCAAGCTCAAGTCGCCACGCCGCGTTCGTCCGAATCTCACGCGCCCGAGTCGTTCGCTGCGATGTTCGAGGATTCGCTGAAGCGCGCCGAAATGCGCAGCGGCGAAGTCATCACCGCCGAAGTCGTCCGCGTCGAGCACAGCTTCGTCGTCGTCAATGCCGGCCTCAAGTCCGAGGCCTACGTCCCGATCGACGAATTCAAGAACGACCAGGGCGAGCTCGAAGTGCAGCCCGGCGACTTCGTCTCGGTGGCGATCGACGCGGTCGAGAACGGCTACGGCGACACCATCCTGTCGCGCGACAAGGCGAAGCGCCTCGCGTCGTGGCTCTCGCTCGAAAACTCGCTCGAGTCGGGCGAGTTCGTCACCGGCACCGTCAACGGCAAGGTCAAGGGCGGCCTCACCGTCCTCGTCAACGGCATCCGCGCCTTCCTTCCGGGCTCCCTCCTCGACACGCGTCCGGTCAAGGACATGAGCCCGTTCGAGGGCAAGACGATGGAGTTCAAGGTCATCAAGCTCGACCGCAAGCGCAACAACGTCGTGTTGTCGCGCCGCGCCGTGGTCGAAGCATCGATGGGCGAAGAGCGCGCCAAGCTGATGGAGACGCTGCGCGAAGGCGCGATCGTCCACGGCGTGGTCAAGAACATCACCGAGTACGGCGCGTTCGTCGACCTCGGCGGCATCGACGGCCTGCTCCACATCACCGACATGGCGTGGCGGCGCGTCCGCCACCCGAGCGAGGTGGTTCAGGTCGGCCAGGAACTCGACGCCAAGGTGCTCAAGTTCGACGCCGAGAAGAACCGCGTCTCGCTTGGCATCAAGCAGCTCGGCGACGACCCGTGGCACGGCGTCTCGCGCCGCTACCCGCAGGGCACGCGGTTGTTCGGCAAGGTCACCAACATCGCCGACTACGGCGCCTTCGTCGAGATCGAGCCGGGCATCGAGGGCCTCGTCCACGTCTCCGAGATGGACTGGACCAACAAGAACGTCGCGCCGTCAAAGATGGTCTCGCTCGGCGAGGAAGTCGAGGTCATGGTGCTTGAGATCGACGAGGACAAGCGCCGCATCTCACTCGGCATGAAGCAGTGCAAGCCGAACCCGTGGGAGGAGTTCAGCTCGACGGTGCAGCGCGGCGACCGCGTCAAGGGGCCTGTCAAGTCGATCACCGACTTCGGCGTCTTCGTCGGCCTCGCGGCCGGCATCGACGGCCTGGTGCACCTCTCCGACCTGTCGTGGAACGAGCCCGGCGAAGCCGCCGTGCGCAACTACAAGAAGGGCCAGGAGGTCGAGGCGATCGTCCTCGCCGTCGACGTCGATCGCGAGCGCATCTCGCTCGGCATCAAGCAGCTCGACAGCGATCCGTTCACGAGCTTCACCGCAGTCAATGACCGCGGCGCGACCGTGACCGGCAAGGTCGTCTCGGTCGACCCGCGCGGCGCCGAGGTGCAGCTGAGCGGCGACGTCACCGGCTATCTGCGTGCCTCCGAGATCAGCCGCGACCGCGTCGAGGACGCGAGGAACGTGCTGAAGGAAGGCGACGAGGTGAGTGCGATCATCATCAACGTCGACCGCAAGGCGCGTTCGATCCAGCTCTCGATCAAGGCCAAGGACAACGCCGACAACCAGGAAGCGATGCAGCGGCTGGCGCAGACCAACGAGCGCGAGAACGCGGGCACGACCAGCCTCGGCGCGCTGCTCAGGGCCAAGCTCGACAACAAGAGCGAGTAACCGGAGGGCGGTCGCGCATGACGCGTTCCGACCTCGTGGTCCAGCTGGCCGAGCGGTTCGGCCAGCTGACCCATCGCGACACCGAGTTCGCCGTCAAGACGATCCTCGACGCGATGGCGGCGGCGCTCGCCAAGGGCCACCGGATCGAGATCCGCGGCTTCGGCAGCTTCTCGATCAATCGGCGGCCGCCGCGCGTCGGCCGCAATCCCCGCTCGGGAGAGCAGGTCGTGATCTCGGAAAAGCTCGTGCCGCACTTCAAGCCCGGCAAGGCGCTGCGCGAGGCGGTCGATGCCCGTGTCGGCGCGCTGCGCGCCGCGCCCGCCGAGGCCGAGTCCAGAGCCGCGGCCGACGCCGAAGGTGCCGGCGCGAGCGAGAGCTGACGCTGCGGCGACGACGATGAGAGTGATCGTCTGGTTCGTCCGCATCGCCGTCTTCTTCACCCTGTTCGCCTTCGCCCTCAACAATCAGCACGAAGGTCAGGTGCGATGGTTCTTCGGCGCCGAGTGGCACGCGCCGATGGTGTTCATCGTGCTCGCGGCGTTCGCGCTCGGCTGCGCGTTCGGCGTCTTCGCGATGGTGCCGAGCTGGTGGCGGCACCGCCGTCTCGCGCGCACGCACACGCGCCGTGCGGAGGACCGCCTTCGGTCAGCGACAGCGAGCGTGCCGGTGACCGCCGACGGCGCCGCCCAGCACCCGCCGCGCGATGGACTTTGATCCGCAGTGGCTGCTCTGGCTCGTCGTCGCCTTCGGCGGCGCGTTCGCACTCGGCTGGCTCGCGTCGCGGCTCGACGTGCGCCAATCCCGCCGCGAGCGCCAGGAATCGCCCAAGGCCTACTACAAGGGGCTGAACCTGCTCCTCAACGAGCAGCACGACAAGGCGATCGACGCCTTCATCGAGGCCGTCCAGCAGGACCCCGACACCTCCGAGCTCCACTTCGCGCTCGGCGACCTGTTCAGGAGGCGCGGCGAGTACGAGCGCGCCGTCCGCGTCCATCAGCACCTGCTCGGCCGCGCCGATCTGAGCGCGCAGGAGCGCGACCAGGCCCAGCACGGCCTCGCACAGGACTACATGAAGGCCGGCCTCTTCGATCGCGCCGAGGAAGCCTACCGGGCGCTCGCCGGCACGTCGTTCGATACCGAAGCGAGACTCGCGTTGCTCGACCTGCACGAGCGATCACGCGACTGGCGCGCCGCCGCCGAAGTCGCCGCGCGACTCGAGAAGAGCGGCAGCGGCTCGTTCGCGTCCCGGATCGCCCACTACCAGTGCGAGCTCGCGCTCGAGGCCGACGCATCGGGTCAGAGCGAGGCTGCCGAGGCGGCGCTCGCGCACGCCCGCGAGGCCGCGCCCGGCGACGCCCGACCGCTGGTCCTCTCCGGCGAGCATGCCGCGGCCCGCGGCGATCACGCCGCGGCGCTGCGCTGGTGGAATCTCCTGATGTCGGTGCGACCCGCCGCCTTCAATCTCGTCGCCGCGCGCTATGCGACGAACGCGCGCGGCGCCGGCGAGGCTTCGCCCGCCCTCGTCCGCCTGCAGGCGCTCTACGACAAGGCACCGACGCTCGATCTGCTCGAGGCGATCGCCGCGCTGCAGCCCGACGAGCACCGCCGCCGCGAGCGCCTGGTCGCCCACTTGCGCGAGCATCCGACCCTCGCCGCCGCGCAGGCGCTGCTCGCACTGCCGGTGCAGGACGCCGCCGAGGCGGCAGCCGAGAAGCACGCTCCCGCGCTCGCCACCGCCGAGGCCGCGGCGGTGCGCGACGCGGTCCGGCGTGCGTCACGGCCGCTGCACCGCTATCGGTGCGCTGCCTGCGGCTTCGAGGCCGAGCACTATTTCTGGCAATGCCCGGGCTGCCTCGGCTGGGACACGTATCCTCCGCAACGGCTGGAGGACCTATGAGCCGCATCGCTGCGCCGCCGATACCTTCGCGCGACCGCGTTGCCGCGGCGCGCGTGCTTGTCGTCGGCGACGCGATGCTCGATCGCTACTGGTTCGGGGCGGTCGACCGCATCTCGCCCGAGGCGCCCGTTCCTGTCGTCCGCGTCCATCCCGGCAAGCAGCAGGAGCGGCTCGGCGGCGCGGCCAACGTCGCCTGGAACGTCAAGTCGCTCGGCGCGCACGCCAGCCTGCTCACCGCGATCGGCGACGACGAGCAGGGCCATCGCCTCGAAAAGCTGATCGAGGCGAGCGGAATCGAATCGCTGTTCAAGCGCGATGCGAGGCTGACGACGACGGTGAAGCTGCGCGTCATCGGCCGGTCGCAGCAGCTGCTGCGGGTCGACTTCGAGGAGGAGCCGGACCACGAAGTGCTCGAGGACATGCGCGCACCGTACGACAGCGCCCTCGCGAGCGCCGACGCGGTCCTGTTCTCCGACTACGGCAAGGGCGGCCTGACGCACATCCCGGCGATGATCCGCGCCGCACGCAGCGCCGGCCGCGCCGTCCTCGTCGACCCCAAGGGCAGCGACTACGGCCGCTACCGCGGCGCCAGCGTCATCACGCCCAACCGCAACGAGCTGGCGCAGGTGATCGGCGCCTGGACGAGCGAAGCGCAGCTGCGCGAGCGCGCCCAGGCGCTGCGCGCGGCGCTCGAGCTCGACGCGTTGTTGCTGACGCGCTCGGAGGATGGCATGTCGCTCTTCGACGCCACCGGCCAGGTCGACATCCCGGCCGAGGCGCGCGAGGTGTTCGACGTCACGGGCGCCGGCGACACCGTCATCGCGACGCTGGCTGCGATGCTCGCCGCAGGGCTCGCGCTGCGCGACGCGATGCCGATCGCCAACCGCGCCGGCAGCATCGTCGTCGGCAAGTTCGGTACCGCCAGCGTGACCTACGACGAGCTCGTCGCTGCCGGAGGCGGATCGTGAGGGTCGTCGTCACCGGCGCGGCGGGAATGATCGGTGCCAACCTGCTGCGCGGCCTGAACGCGATCGGCATCGACGACATCGTCGCCGTCGACGACCTCAGCGACGGCGCGAAGTACGCGAACCTTGCCGGCGCGGCGATCAGCGACTACTTCGACCGGCGCGATTTCTACCCGCGCTTCGAGCGCGGCGAGCTCGGCCACGTCGACGTCGTCTTCCACGAGGGCGCGTGCTCCGACACGATGGAGCACGACGGCCGCCTCATGCTCGACCTCAACTACCGGTCGTCGAAAACGCTGCTCGACGCCTGCCAGGCGCAGGGCGCGCGGCTCCTCTATGCGTCGTCGGCGGCGGTGTACGGCGGCGCCTCCACATTTCGCGAGGAGCCGCGGTTCGAGCGGCCGCTCAACGTCTACGGCTATTCGAAGGTGCTGTTCGACAACGTCGTGCGGCGCATGCTGCCGGGCGCGACGGCGCAGGTCGCGGGCTTTCGCTACTTCAACGTCTACGGTCCGCACGAGCAGCACAAGGGGCGGATGGCGTCGGTCGCGTTCCATCACTTCGAGCAGTTTCGCGGCAGCGGACGGGTCCGCCTGTTCGGCCCGTACGGCGGCTACGGTCCCGGCGAGCAGGCACGCGATTTCGTCTTCGTCGACGACGTCGTCGCCGTCAATCTCTGGTTCCTCGAGCACCCGCAGGCGAGCGGGATCTTCAACCTCGGCAGCGGCCGGGCGCAGCCGTTCAACGATGTCGCCGCCGCGGCCGTCAACGCGATGCGCGGCGGCGGGGAAGCGCCGCTGTCGCTCGCCGAGATCGTCGGCGCCGGCATGATCGAGTACATCGACTTCCCGCCGGCGCTGGTCGGCAAGTACCAGTGTTTCACCGAGGCCGATCTCGGCCGCCTGCGCGGTGCGGGCTGCGACCACGCCTTCGTCGACGTCGCGACCGGAGTCGCCCGCTACGCGGCCGCGATCGCGGCTGCGGGACGCTGAGCTGCCGAGGTCAACCCGGCGCGGCGAAGCGGCGTCGCCAACGGGCCACGCGTCGTCCAGGCGCGGCGCCGTCGCGCCGAGGAGCCGCCGGTTCATTCGAAGTGGAACCCGACCTCGTCCAGGGCCTCGTTGCCGCGAAGATCGCGGCGCCGAGGCCCCTCTTCATGTCAGGCCGGCGCGCCGACCGGCACCCGCAGATCCTGCCATTCGAAGAACGCTCGCACCTCGTCGCGCCGCGCCATCGTGTCCTTGACGCCGAGCGCGATCAGCTCGCGCGTATAGGGTGCCTCGAACAACAGGTAGCTGGCAAGTGCGGCGCCGCGCGCGTCCTCGCCCTGCCCCGAGACGCCGAGGCCGCGCAGCATGGCCCGGATCGGCAACGGCAGGCTCCTCAGATGGCGTGCCGCGATGTCGTCGAGGCGCTCGCTCGGCGAGATGACGAGCACCTGGATCGGCCGCAGGCTCGTCGCCGCGCGCGACTCCGGCGGCAGCAGCGCGAGCGTCGCGTTGATGCGCTGCAGCCGCTCGACGTCGACCGCGAGCGCGTCGAGGAAGATGTTCGATAGTGCATGGCCGGCGATCTGGGCGAGGTTCGGATACTCGCCGCTGCCGGCACGCTCGCCCGGCGGCTCGTGCATCCGCCCGGCACCGACGACGAGGATGCGCTCGGCGCCCAGGTGCACGGCCGGCGAGATCGGCGCCGCCTGGCGCATCGAGCCGTCGCCGCAATACTCGACGTGGCCGGCGATGTCGAGCGCGACCGCCGGAAAGACGAACGGGATCGCCGACGACGCGAGCAGATGGGCCACCGTGATCGGGCTGCGCACCGCGAGCCGCTGCGAACGCGTCCACGGCACGATGTCGGCGACGGCGTCGTAGAAGGTGACGTGCAGCCCCGAGCCGTAGCTCGACGCCGTCACCGCGAGCGCCTTCAGGTCGCCGCTCGCCATCACCTGATGCAGGCGCGACGTGTCGACGAGATGGTTGAGGAGCAGCTCGAGCGGCTTGTTGTCGAGAAACGACCGCGGCCGGGCGCGGCTCCAGCGCGCGATCGCCCAGCCGATCGACATCATCGTCAGCCAGCGCGCGCCGGTGCGGATGACGCCGAACGAGTCGGAGCGGTAGACCTGCTCGGCGCGAAAGTTGCGCCACACCTCGACCAGGCCGGCGACGGCGCGGTCGAACATGTCGGCGCGGCAGGCGAGCGCGGCGGCGTTGATCGCCCCCGCCGAAGTGCCGGCGATGACCGGGAACGGGTTGCCGGTCGTCACGCCGCCGTCGCGCCGGATCTGTGCAACCGCCTGGAGCACGCCGACCTGGTAGGCGGCGCGCGCGCCGCCACCGGTGAGCACCAGCCCGGTTGTGCCTGTCGAATCCTTCATCGCGCGCGAGAGCGGCCGCTGGCCATCGGCCGCGATCATAGGTCGCGGCCGCCTGGTTGCGTATGACGGCGGGCGATGCTCAGCAGTCCGGGACGGCGGGTGTGCTGTCGGTCACGCGGCGCGCGCCCGGTGCGTACGATCTCTGCGGAGCAGCGCCGACCGCCTGACTCCTCACTCGTAGACGATCGCGATCCGGCCCTGCGCCGCGCCCGACTGCCAGCGCTCGAGCGCGCCGTCGCTCGGATAGAAGCGAACCGCGTCGCCCAGGTCGAGCTCGCCGACCGCTTCGCGCCGATGCAGCTGCAGGCGAACGCGCAGCCCCTCCTGGATCTCGCCGTGCTCGCTCTGCGAGCGCCGCGACGGAAAGTCGCGCAACACCTCGGCGACCGGTGGCACGCTGCCGTTGACCTCGACCCGAAGGTACTTGCCGAAGCGACAACGAGCGCCGGCGAGGTCCCACACGCTTTGCACCTGGAAGCGGACGCCGCCGCTGAAGCGATCGGGCTGGACGCGGCCCTGGACGATGACGAGCTCGTCGTCCTTCAGCAGCTCGCGGTTGGCGACGAGCAACTCCTCGTTGGCGACCGCTTCGACGGTGTCCGTCATGTCGTCGAGCTTGAACAGCGCGACGCGCCCGCGCATGCCATTGACGACGCGCAGCTCGCCGACGATGCCGGCGACGAGCAGCGTCTCGCGACTGTCGATGAGGTCGGCGATGCGCAGCTTGGCAAAGCGGCGAACCTCGGCCGCACTCTGGTCGAACAGGTGGCCGGAAAGATAGAAGCCGAGCGCCGATTTCTCGAGCGTCAGCCGCTCCTTGATGCTCCACTCGCGGACGGCGGCGAGCGGCGGCTCCTCGGTGCTCGCGCCGTGCGAATCGCCGCCATCGAAGAGCGCATCGAAGAGGCCGCCCTGGTCGGCGTGCGCCGCCTGCGTCTCGGCCCAGTCGAGTGCGATCCCGGCGGCCGCCAGCAGCGCCGCTCGGCTGCCGTGGATGCGGTCGAACGCACCTGACTTGATCAGCGCCTCGAGAACACGTCGGTTGATCCTGCCCCGGTCGACCCGCCGGCAGAAGTCGAACATGCTCTTGAACGGACCGCCGCCGTCGCGCGCGGCGACGATCGCCTCGATCGCGCCCTGCCCGGTGCCCTTGACGGCACCGAGGCCGTAGCGGACCGCGGTCGCCGACAAGGGCTCGAAGCGGTACGTGCCGGCGTTGATGTCGGGCGTCTCGATCGTGACGCCGAAGGTCTTGGCGTCGGCGACGAGCGCCTTCAGCTTGTCGCTGTTGTCGATCTCGACCGACATGTTGGCGGCGAAGAACTCGGCCGCGAAGTGGGCCTTGATCCAGGCCGTCTGATAGGCAAGCAGCGAGTAGGCGGCGGCGTGCGACTTGTTGAAGCCGTAGCCGGCGAACTTCTCCATCAGGTCGAAGACCTCGTCGGCGACCTCGGCCGAGATGTCCTTCTTCGCCGCGCCCTCGCGGAAGATGGCGCGGTGCTTGGCCATCTCCTCGGGCTTCTTCTTGCCCATCGCCCGGCGCAGCAGGTCGGCGCCGCCGAGCGAGTAGCCGCCGAGGATCTGCGCGGCCTGCATCACCTGCTCCTGATAGACCATGATCCCGTAGGTCTCGCCGAGCACCGATTCGAGCAGCGGGTGCGGATAGCGCACCTCCTCGCGACCGTGCTTGCGCGCGCAAAAGCTCGGGATGTTCTCCATCGGCCCGGGCCGGAACATCGCGTTCAGAGCGATCAGGTCCTCGAGCCGGTTCGGCTGCGCGTCCTTCAGCATTCGCCGCATGCCGGCGCTTTCGAACTGGAACACCGACTCGGTGCGGCCGTCGGTGAACAGTCGATAGACGCTGGCGTCGTCGAGCGGCAGCGCCTCGTACGAGAAATCGCGCTGCTCCGGATGGCGGCCAACGATGAGGTCCTTCGCGAGCTCGAGAATCGTCAGCGTGGCGAGGCCGAGGAAGTCGAACTTGACAAGCCCGATCGCCTCGACGTCGTCCTTGTCGAACTGGCTGACCGCGCTCGCGCTGCCCGGCTGCATGTAGAGCGGGCAGAAGTCGGTGATCCTGCCGGGCGCGATCAGCACGCCACCGGCGTGCATGCCGACGTTCCTGACCAGGCCTTCTGCCTTCTCGGCCAGCGCGAGCAGCTCGGCGACCTCTTCTTCGTTGCGTTCGCGCTGCTCGATCTCGGGCGCCTCGCGGCGCGCGTAGATGATGTTGGCGTCGGGTCGATCGGGCGGACGCTTCAGCGTCACCGTCTTCCCGGGCGGCGCCGGCACCAGCTTTGCGATCGAGTCGACGTGGCCGTAGCTCATGCCGAGCACGCGGCCGATGTCGCGCAGCGCGGCCTTCGCCGCCATGGTGCCGAAGGTCGCGATCTGGCTCACCGCATCGCGGCCGTACTTGGCCTTGACGTAGTCGATGACGCGGTCGCGGTTGGCCTGGCAGAAGTCGATGTCGAAGTCGGGCATCGACACCCGCTCGGGATTGAGGAAGCGCTCGAACAGCAGCTCGTAGCGGAGCGGGTCGATGTCGGTGATGTTGAGCGAGTAGGCGACGAGCGAACCCGCACCCGAGCCGCGCCCCGGCCCGACCGGACAGCCGTTCGACTTCGCCCAGTTGATGAAATCGGCGACGATCAGGAAGTAGCCCGGAAAGCCCATCTTCAGGATCGTCTCGATCTCGAAGTCGAGCCGCGCCGCGTAGCGCGGCCGCTCGCGCTCGCGCACGACTGCGTCCGGATAGAGCCGGGCCAGGCGCACGGCCAGGCCGTCGTGCGCGGCGATCCGGAAGTATTCGGCCATCGGCACCGGCGCGCCGTCGCGCAGCGGCGTCTCGAAATCCGGCAGGCGGGGCTTGCCGAGGACGAGGCTCGCGTTGCAGCGCTTCGCGATCTCGACCGTGTTCGCAATCGCGCTCGGCAGATCGGCGAACAGCTGCTCCATCTGCGCCTGCGACTTGAAGTACTGCTCGCGGCTGAAGCGCTTGGCGCGGCGCGGATTGGCGAGCATCTCGCCGTCGGCGACGCAGACCCGCGCCTCGTGCGCCTCATGGTCGGCCGCGACCAGGAATTGCACCGAATGGGTCGCGACCACGGGCAGGCCGCGGCTCGCAGCGAGCTCCACCGCGGCGCGCAGATGGGCTTCGTTGCCCGGCAGCCCCGAGCGCTGCACCTCGACATAGAAACGGCGCGGAAACCACCGGTCGAGCCGCTCGGCGATGGCCCCGGCGCGGGCGCCGTCGCCGGCAAGCAAGGCACGTCCGAGCGCGCCCGATTCGGCGCCCGAAAGCGCGATCAGCCCCTCCGCGTGCTCGCCGAGCCAGGCCCATTCGATCGTCGCATGACCGCTCGCCGCGTTCTCGAGCCAGCCGCGCGAGAGGAGTGCGCACAGGTTCAGGTAGCCGGCCTGGTTCTGCACCAGCAGCACCAACCGCGTCGTCGCCTTTTCGCCGCCATCGGCGGCCATGCAGACCTCGGCGCCGAGGATGGGCTTGACCCCGGCCGCGCGCGCCGCGCTGTAGAACTTGACCGCCGCGAACAGGTTGCCGAGATCCGTGACCGCGAGCGCGCCCTGCTGGTCGGCGACCGCGGCAGCGACCGCATCGTCGATCCGCAGCGTGCCGTCGACGACCGAATATTCGGTGTGCACGCGCAGGTGAACGAAGGCCATGCGCCGCATTCTAGAGAGCGCGACTTCGGCGTTTCGGCGCCCGCCGATGCGCCGCCAAGGCCTTCGCCGGCACGGGTCTTGCCGGCCGTCGGTCTCACGTCCGGCGGCGCTTTGGGCTACCCTGCCCGGTCCCACGCCGAGCGGACGCAACGGCCGACGAGGAGACCCCACGATGACGACGCCGAACTTCGCGCGCCACGCCGCCGCGCCGGGCCCGCTCGCGACGCGCTACGGGCAGGTCCGCCAGGCGAGCCTCGCGCTGGCGGCGCCGCTTTCGGCCGAGGATTGCCAGGTGCAGTCGATGGCCGACGCGAGCCCGACCAAGTGGCATCTCGCGCACGTCACCTGGTTCTTCGAGACCTTCGTGCTCGAGCGCTTCGAAGCGGCCTTCGTTCCGTTCGACCCCGCGTTTCGGGTTCTCTTCAACAGCTACTACCAGGGCATCGGCGCGCAACACCCGCGGCCGCAGCGCGGCCTCATCACCCGACCGGACCTCGCACACGTGAAGCGCTATCGAACGTCGATCGACGAGCGGATGCAGGCGCTGCTCGCTACCCATGGCGACAACGACGAGCTCGTCGCGCTCGTCACCCTCGGTCTGCATCACGAGCAGCAGCACCAGGAGCTGATCCTGACCGACATCAAGCACGCGCTGTCCTGCAATCCGCTCTCGCCTGCTTACGCCAAGCGCTGGCCGATGGCCCAGGTGCGGCCGCAACCGCAGCGCTGGTTCGGCCACGCCGGCGGCCTGGTCGAACTCGGCCACGCCCCCGAGCACGACGGCGCGTTCTGCTTTGACAACGAGACGCCGCGCCATCGCGCGTTCGCGGCGCCGTTCGAGCTCGCGTCGCGGCCGGCGACCTTCGGCGACTATCTCGCCTTCATCGACGACGACGGCTACCGCCGCCCCGAGCTCTGGCTGTCGATGGGCTGGGACTGGGTGCGAGCAGCCGCGCGCGAGGCGCCGCTCTACTGGCGAGAAGACGACGGCCGCTGGCGCATCCATACCTTGCAGGGCGCGGTGGAGATCGACCCGCACACGCCGGTGTGCCATCTCAGCTACTTCGAGGCCGACGCCTTCGCCCGTTGGTCCGGTGCGCGCTTGCCGACCGAGCTCGAGTGGGAGATCGCGGCGCGCGCACTGGCAGCGCCGTCGTCAGGCAACTTCGCCGACCGTGGCGCGTTTCATCCGCTGCCGCAGCGCGATCCGGTCGGCGACGAACCGGTGCAGATGTTCGGCGACGTCTGGGAGTGGACGCAGTCGGCCTACCTGCCCTATCCGGGCTATCGGCCGCTGCCGGGTGCGGTCGGCGAATACAACGGCAAGTTCATGTGCAACCAGTTCGTGCTGCGCGGCGGCTCGTGCGCGACGCCGCCCGGGCACGTGCGCGCGAGCTATCGCAACTTCTTCCCGCCCGAGGCGCAGTGGCAGTTCAGCGGCGTCCGTCTCGCTCGCGACGCATGAGCGCAGCCGGGCGGCTCAGGCGAGGTCGAAGACGAGGACCTCGGCCTGCTTGCCGTCGCTGAGCCGCAGAGATCGCTCGTCGATCAGCGCGGCGGCATCGCCGGCGTCGAGCTTCTTGCCGTTGAGATCGATCCTGCCGCGCACGACGTGCACGTAGGTTTTGCGCCGAGGGTCGAGCGTGCGCTCGATCGCTTCGTCGCCGTCGACGAGCGCAGCCGAGATCGACGCGTCGGCGTGGATCGTCACCGAGCCGTCACGCCCGTCCGGAGACGCCACCAGGCGCAGCGTGCCGCGCTTGCTCGCATCGTCGAAGCGCTTCTGCTCGTAGCCCGGCGCGATTCCGCGCACGTTCGGCTCGATCCAGATCTGCAGGAAGTGCGTCGTCTGGTTCGGCGCGTGGTTGAACTCGCTGTGCTGGACGCCGCTGCCGGCGCTCATCCGCTGGACGTCGCCGGGTCGGATGATCCCGTTCGCACCGCCACCGCCGCCGGTGCCGAGGCTGTCGCGATGCGCGAGCTCGCCGTCGAGGACGTAGCTCACGATCTCCATGTCGCGGTGGCCATGGGTGCCGAAGCCGCTGCCCGGCGCGATCCGGTCTTCGTTGATGACGCGCAGGTTACCGAATCCCATGTGCCGCGGGTCATGGTAGTCGGCGAACGAGAAACTGTGCCTGCTCTGCAGCCAGCCATGGTCGGCGTGGCCGCGCTCGGACGACTTGCGCAACGTGATCATCGGATGCTCTCCTTGGCGAAGGACTGTACGGCCGACGCCGGCGATCGCGGCGGCCGCGGTTGAAGCCTCCGTTCAAATAAGATGAAGGAGCCGTGACCACACCGACGAGCTCCGACCCGCGCAACGTCCTGACGCCCGAAGCGCTGACGATGATGGATGCGATTGCCACCAGCGGCAGCTTCGCCGCAGCCGCGCGCCTGCTCGGCAAGGTCCCTTCGGCGCTCACCTACAACGTGCGCCAGCTCGAGGATGCGCTCGACGTGCTGCTGTTTGACCGCCGCTCGCGCCAGGCGACGCTGACTGCCGCCGGCCAGGAGTTGCTCGACGAGGGGCGGCGCCTGCTCGACCAGATGGATGCCGTCGCCAATCGCGTCAAGCGCGTCGCCACCGGCTGGGAGACGCAGTTGACCGTCGCCGTCGACGACGTCATCGCGCGCTCGACGATGCTCGACCTCTGCGCCGCGTTCTATGCCGACACGACGACGATCGCGGGCCCGGCCTCGGCACGATCGCGTGCGCCCGCGAGCGACATGGTGGCGATGGCGACGCCGACGCGGCTGCGCATCCGGACCGAGGTCCTCGCCGGCACGTGGGAAGCGCTCGTCACCGGCCATGCCGACCTCGCGATCGGCGTCACCACGCACCGCGAGCTGCCGCCGGGCCTGGCGATGAAGGAGCTCGGCCGGATGAGCTTCGTCTTCGCGGTGGCGCCGCACCACCCGCTCGCCGCGGCGAGCGAGCCGATCGCCGACGCCGAGATCGTCCGCCATCGCGCCGTCGCGGTCGCCGATTCGGCGCACCGGCTGGTGCCGCTCACAGTCAACCTGTTGCCGGGCCAGGACGTCCTCACCGTCAGCGACATGCAGGCCAAGATCGAGGCCCAGGTGCGCGGCGTCGGCTGCGGTTTCGTTCCCGAGCCGATGGCGCGCGATGCGATCGCCGCCGGCCGACTCGTCGTCAAGCAGGTCGAGCGCCTCCAGCAGCTGACGTCCCTGGCCTATGCGTGGCGGACGCCGGTCGGCCGCGGCGGCACGGCCCAGCTCGGCCTCGGCCTGCGCTGGTGGCTCGATCGCCTCGACAGCACGACGACGCGTCGTGCCTTGCTCGATCGCCGCGGCAACGGCGGCGCCGGCGCGCCTTGAGCAGCGTGGGCCGCGGCAGTGACGACACGGCACGGGCAAGGGCGACGTGAACCCGAACCGCTACGTCGGCCGCTTCGCGCCCTCGCCGACGGGGCTCCTGCACGCCGGCTCGCTCGTCGCCGCGTTGTCGTCGTGGCTCGACGCCCGCGCCCACGACGGCGACTGGCTGTTGCGGATCGAGGATCTCGACACGCAGCGCAACGTCGCCGGTGCGGCGGAAGCGATCATCGGCCAGCTCGAGCGCTGCGGTCTGCATCCTGACTCGCGGATCGTCCGCCAA
The DNA here is from genome assembly GCA_036272325.1 of Caldimonas sp. Classification (GTDB taxonomy): domain Bacteria; phylum Pseudomonadota; class Gammaproteobacteria; order Burkholderiales; family Burkholderiaceae_C; genus Schlegelella_A. Next base: position 20,712 of record DATAYY010000122.1, read on the forward strand.
TCGGATCGCACCGCGCTCTACGAAGCAGCGCTGGAGAAGCTGTTCACGCGCGGTCGTGCCTTTTCTTGCGCGTGCAGCCGGCGCGATCTCGCGCTCGCCGCGGCGGCACCGGATCCGGATCAAGGCAGCAGCGTCGCCGCCGAGCGGGTCTATCCGGGGACCTGCCGCACCGGCCTCGGCGGCAGGCCGGCGCGCGCGGTCCGGCTCCTGGTCGAGCCGCCAATGGGCGGAGGCGAAGCGATCGTCAAATGGCACGACCGCCGCCTCGGCGCGCAATGCCAGGACGTCGCCCGCGCGGTGGGCGATTTCGTTCTGAAGCGCGCCGACGGCGTCTTCGCGTACCAGCTCGCCGTCGTCGTCGACGATGCGGACGAAGGCATCACGGACGTCGTTCGCGGCGAGGACCTGACCGACAGCACCGCGCGCCAGATCGTGCTGCAGCGATTGCTCGGCGTGCCGACGCCGCGCTATCTGCACACGCCGCTGGTGCGCGCCGCCGACGGCAGCAAGCTCTCGAAGCAGACCGGTGCCGTGCCGCTCGACGTCGCCGATCCGCTCGCCGCACTGCGCGCTGCCGGCGCCGTGCTCGGCGTCACGGCGAACGCCACGAGCGTGGCTGCCTGGCTCGAGGCGGCGCTCGGGATCTGGCGCGACCGTCTCGTTCGCGGTGACGCGGTTCCTCGGGCATGATTCCACCGCGGCGCCCCTTCTTTCACCATCGAGGACTGCCATGCAGACCACCGCCTCCGGGCTCCAGTACGACGATACCGTCGTCGGCAACGGGAAGCGCGCCGAAGCCGGCCGCAACGTCCGCGTCCACTACACCGGCTGGCTCTACGAGAGCGGCGTCAGGGGAGCGAAATTCGATTCGAGCAAGGATCGCAACGATCCGTTCGAGTTCGAGCTCGGCGGCGGCATGGTGATCCGCGGCTGGGATGAAGGCGTGCAGGGAATGCAGGAAGGCGGCACGCGCACCCTCGTCATCCCGCCTTCACTCGGCTACGGCGCGCGCGGCGCGGGCGGCGTCATCCCGCCCCACGCGACGCTGCTGTTCGAGGTCGAGTTGTTGCGCGCCTGACTTCGCGCCCCGCGCGCGGGGCGCAACTGCACCATGCCCATCCGCTACGACATCCGGCACACGACGGTCTATCGCTATCGCCAGCCGGTGCGCTTCGGCGAGCACCGCGTCATGTTCAGGCCGCGCGACAGCCATGACCTTCGCGTCCTCGCGACCGACCTCGACGTCAGCCCCCAGGCGTCGGTGCGGATGATCCAGGACCCGCTCTCGAACTCGGTCGCGCTGGTGCAGCCGCTCACCGACAGCGACACGCTCAGGATCGTGTGCAGCTTTCGGATCGAGCATGCGCACAGCAACAACCTCGAGCTGCCGCTCACGAAGAGCGCGGAGCTCTACCCGTTCGCTTACACGGTCGAAGAACGCCTCGACCTCGAGCATTACCTGCGCCCGCACCATGACGATCCCGACGGCGAGCTGACGGCGTGGGCGCGCCAGTTCATCCGCAGCGACGGGCCGACCGGGACGCGTGAGCTGCTGGTCGCGATGAACCAGCACATCCGCGAGCACCTGCGCTACCTCGGCCGCGACGAGGAAGGGACACAGAGCCCGGTCGAGACGCTTCGCCTCGGCAGTGGCTCGTGCCGCGACTTCACGCTGCTGATGATGGAAGCGGCGCGCCGGCTCGGCTTCGCGACGCGCTTCGTCTCGGGGTATCTCTACGACCCTGCGCTCGACGGCGCTGCCTCCGATATCGTCGGTGCGGGCTACACGCACGCCTGGCTGCAGGCGTACCTGCCGGGCGCCGGCTGGGTGCCGTTCGATCCGACCAACAACCTGCTCGGCGGCACGCAACTGATCAGGGTCGGCATTGCGCGCGACCCGGCACAGGCGGCACCGATCTCCGGCAGCTGGTTCGGCCAGGCCGACGATTACATCGGCATGACCGTCGACGTCACCGTCCAGCGCCTCTAGGCGCCGACAACGCGAGCAGCGCGCGGCGCCGCGGCGTCGTCAGCGCGAGAAGCCTCCGGCCCGCGGACGCTGCGGCTTACCGCGACCCTTGAACGCGGCCGGTCCGGGCTTGCGCTTGGGCCCCGGGCGAGCGTCGCGAGCCGGCAGCGCGCGATCGAACGGATTGCCGCGCGGGCTCGAGCGCGGCGAGAACTCGCCGCGCGACTCGGGCAAGCGCTTGACGAACGCCTTCGGATTGGCGCGCTTCGGCTCGAGCCCGCCGATCGTCGCGACCGGGATCTGCTGCGTCGTGAACTGCTGGATGCGCCGAACCATGCCGGCGTCGAAACGCTCGGCGAGCGTCACCGCGAGGCCGTCGCGGCCGGCGCGACCGGTGCGGCCGATGCGGTGCACGTAGTCCTCGGGCTTCATCGGCAGGCCGTAGTTGACGACGTGGCTGATCGTCGGCACGTCGATGCCGCGCGCCGCGACGTCGGTGGCGACGAGGATGCGCAGGTGGCGCGACCTGAGGCCTTGCAGGACGCGGTTGCGCCGCCCCTGCGGCATGCCGCCGTGCAGCGAGGCGACGGAGTGGCCGAGCTCGGCGAGGCGGTCGGCGAGCCGGTCGGCGTCGATCTGCGTGCTCGTGAAGACGAGCGCCTGCTCGAGGTCGCGCTCGGTCAGGATGCTGTCGAGCAGCGCGTTCTTGTGCGCGAGGTCGTCGGCCCAGTGCAGCCGCTGCTCGATGTTCGCGTGCGTCTCGGTGTGCGAGGCGACGTCGACCCGCTGCGGCGCGCGCAGCAGCGCCTGCGCGAGGCGGGCGACGTGGCCGGCGAAGGTCGCGCTGTACATCACCGTCTGCCGCGCCGCGGGGACGTGGTCGGCGATCGTCGTGATGTCGTCGATGAAGCCCATGTCGAGCATGCGGTCGGCTTCGTCGAGGACGAGCATCTCGACGTGGTCGAGCACCGCCTTGCCGGTCTGCAGATGGTCGAGCAGGCGTCCCGGCGTCGCGATCAGGAGGTCGAGCGGCCCGCGCAGCGCCTTGATCTGGGCTGGGTACGGAACGCCGCCGACGACCGTCGCGACGCGCAGGCCGGCGACGTGGCGGCCGTAGGTGTCCGCCGCCTTGGCGATCTGCAGCGCGAGCTCGCGAGTCGGTGTCAGGACGAGGACGCGCGGGCCGTAGACGGTGCCCTTCTCGCGCCGACGCGTCGGATCGGCGCGCGCTGCAAGCACGCGCGCGAGCGCGGGGACGACGAAGGAAGCGGTCTTGCCGCTGCCCGTGGGCGCCGCGACCATCAGGTCGGTGCCGGCGAGCGCGGGCGGAATCGCCGCCGCTTGGACTGCGGTCGGCGCGGCGTAGCCGGCGTCGGCGATGGCGCGGGCGATGGGTTCGGCCAGGCCGAGGGATGCGAAGGTCATGACGGTTCTCTGCAGGATCGCGCGCTGCCGTTCGTGGGCGGCAGCGCTAGCCTTCGCAAGCGAAGGCGACAGGTCGCGTGGGAAGGCCGGCGGCTACAGGGAGCGCACACGAAAGGCCGTGCGACGGCATCGCCGCCGACCTTGCGTGCAGAGCTCTGAGCGACGCGCACCGCGCGAGGCGCAGGCGGCGACCGAGACGGTCAGAGGAGATGAGCGGATCGCCGCGAGCGCGGTTGCGGGGCCAAGGCCCTGATCGCGGCGAGTCGTGATTCTACCGCGTCGAGGGCGCTTGTGCCAGCGAAGCCTCCGCACGCAGGAAGTGCTCGCGGTAGTAGGCGAGCTCGTCGATCGACTCGTGGATGTCGGCCAGCGCAGTGTGCGCCTGTGCCTTGCGAAAGCCCGCGAGCAGCTCGGGTCGCCAGCGCCGCGCCAGCTCCTTCAACGTGCTGACGTCGAGGTTGCGGTAGTGGAAGAACGCCTCGAGCCGGGGCATCGTCGCAGCGAGAAAGCGCCGGTCCTGGCAGATGCTGTTGCCGCACATCGGCGACGTGTTCTTGCGCAGGTAGCGCTGCAGGAATTCGATCACCCGGCGCTCGGCCTCGGCCTCGTCGACCGTCGACGCGCGAACGCGATCCGTCAGGCCGCTCCTGCCGTGGGTGCCGGTGTTCCAGGCGTCCATCCCGGCGAGCGTCGCCTCGCTCTGGTGGATTGCGAGCACCGGCCCTTCGGTGCGGCGGTCGAGCCGGGCGTCGGTGACGACGACGGCGATCTCGATGATGCGGTCGCTCTCCGGCACCAGCCCGGTCATCTCGAGATCGATCCAGACGAGGTTGTGGTCGTCGAGGGTCAGCGGTTCGTCGGTCATCGGGCGCTCCTGGGCGACAAATTCTCGCAGCACTCGCGCCATTGCGCCCCGACCTACACTGGCGGCCATGTCGTCTCTCGCCTGGACGAGCCTGTTCGCCGCCGCGCTGGTCGTGTCGCTGGTCGTGCGCACGTGGCTGTTCCTCCGCCAGATGCGCCACGTCACCCTGCATCGCGACCAGGTGCCGCCGGCGTTTCGCGTCAGCGTGCCGCTCGCCGCGCATCAGCGTGCCGCCGACTACACCCTCGCCAAGGCGCGCCTCGCCCACCGGCAGGTGTTCGCCGGCACCGTCATCCTGCTCGCGTGGACGCTGTTCGGCGGCCTCGACGCGCTCAACGTCGTCGTTCGCGAAGCGGTCGCGCCACGCTTCGGCGCGCTTGCTTACGAGGTTGCCCTCGTCGCCGCGTTCGTCGCGATCGGCGCGGTGCTCGAGCTGCCGTTCGACTGGTACGCGACCTTTCGCCTCGAACAGCGCTTCGGATTCAACCGCGTCACCTGGCGGCTCTGGCTCGCCGACATGTTCAAGGGCATCGCGCTCGCGGCGATCATCGGCATCCCGTTGCTGGCGGCGGTGCTCTGGATCATGGCCGCCGCCGGACGCGCGTGGTGGCTCTGGGCCTGGGCGGCGTGGATGACGATCGTCGTCGCCGCGCAGGTCGTCGTGCCGAGCGTGATCGCACCGCTCTTCAACCGCTTCGAGGAACTGAAGGATCAGACGCTCCGTGCCCGCGTCGAGGCGTTGATGGCGCGCGCCGGCTTCGCCGCGCGCGGCCTCTTCGTCATGGACGGCAGCCGGAGATCGGCGCACGCCAACGCGTACTTCACCGGCTTCGGCAGCGCCAAGCGCGTCGTCTTCTACGACACGTTGCTCGCACGCCTGGCCGCCGGCGAGGTCGAGGCGGTGCTCGCGCACGAGCTCGGCCACTTCAAATTGCGCCACATCAGGAAGCGCATGCTGGCGATGGCGGCGCTCACACTCGCCTTCTTCGCGATGCTGGGCTGGCTCGCGACCCGCAGCTGGTTCTACAGCGGCCTCGCGGTTGCGCCCAACCTGACGCTGCCGAACGACGCTCTCGCGCTGATCCTGCTCCTCCTCGCCGGCTCGGTGTTCGGCGTGTTCGCGTCGCCCTTGCTCGCCGGCTGGTCGCGGCGCGACGAGTTCGAGGCCGACGCGTTCGCGTCACGGCATGCCGACAGCGCCGCGCTCGCGTCGGCGCTCCTCAAGCTGCACGAGGACAATGCCTCGACCCTGACGCCGGATCCGATTTACGCGCGGTTCTACTATTCGCACCCGCCAGCCGTCGAACGCCTCGCGGCACTTGCGCCACGGGCCGCCGCAGCCATCGCACCATGACCGATTTCCTCCACCAGCAGTGCCAGCGCCAGGCCGCCGCAATGAGCGCCGAGGCGATCCGCGACCACCTCGCGCAGATGAGCGGGTGGCGCGAGGCCGACGGCGCGATCGAGAAGACGTTCGCGTTCAAAGGCTGGCTCGAGACGGTCTCGTTCGTCGACGCGCTCGCCTGGATGTGTCACGTCGAGGACCACCACCCCGATCTGCACGTGGAGCACAGCCGCTGCAAGGTGCGCTTCTCGACCCACTCGGCCGGCGGCGTGTCGGCGAACGACTTCATCTGCGCCGCCAAGGCCGATGCCCTCGTCGCCTTCCTCGGCTGAGGGACAGATCGTTTCCGCGCACGGCCGCCACGTGGTGGTCGAGAACGCCGCGGCCGGCCGCGTGCTCTGCTACGTGCGCGGCAAGCGCAGCGACGCCGTCGTCGGCGATCGCGTGCGTTGGCAGCGCTCGGGTGACGAGGGGGTCGTCGAGCAGGTGTTGCCGCGCAGGAACCTGCTCTACCGGCAGGACGAGTGGAAGACGAAGGCGTTCGCCGCCAACATCGACCAGTTGCTCGTCGTCGTCGCCGCCGAGCCCGTGTTCAGCGAGTCGCAGCTCGCCCGGGCGCTGATCGCGGCAGCGGACGCCGCGATCCCGGCCCGCATCCTCCTCAACAAGCGCGACCTGCCGGCATTCGCCGCGGCACGCGAGCGGTTGGATCCGTATGCCGCGATCGCGATCGATATCGTCGAGGCCGCCCTCAAGCGTGACCCCGTCGACGCGAGCACCCGGCTCGCGCCGGTGCTCGCCGGCCAGGCGACGCTCGTTCTCGGCCCGAGTGGTGCCGGCAAGAGCACGCTCGTCAACCTGATGGTGCCCGACGCGCGCGCCCAGACCGGCGAGATCTCGCAGGCGCTGCGCACCGGGCGCCACACGACGACGGTGACGGCGTGGCACTGGCTCGACCACGCGCGAACGAGCGCACTCATCGATTCGCCGGGCTTTCAGGAGTTCGGCCTGCGCCACATCGAGACCGGGCGTCTCGCCGCGCTGATGCCCGACATCGCGCGCCATGCCGGCGCCTGCCGGTTCTACAACTGCACCCACCTGCACGAGCCCGGCTGCGGCGTCCTCGCCGCCCTCGAGCGCGGCGAGATCGCGCCGTCGCGCCATCGCATCTACGGCGAGATCTTCGCCGAGCTGCAGGCGCGGCCGGGCTAGCCGATCAGGTTGGCGAGCGAGAGCAGCGCGAGCAGCAGCATCCAGAGCACGACCGAGCGCCAGACGAGCGCAACGACGCTGCGCAGGTGGCCGAGCTGCGGCACCTCGCCGGGAGTCGACCCCTCGGCGGCGGCAGATCCCGGCAACGCGCCGGCCTCGAAGGTCTTGGCGCGATCGGGCGTGAGGCCAGGCGCGGAGCCGCCACCGAGCTGCACGCCGACCGCGCCCGCCGCCGCGGCGAGGATGACGCCTTCGTTGTCGTGCTTCCACAGCGACGCGTCGCGGCGCCAGCAGTTGACCGCTTCTTCGAAGTTGCCGACCACCGCGAACCCCGACGCCGTGAGGCGCGCCGGCACATGGTCGAGGACCTGGAAGATGCGCAGCGACAGGGCGCCGAGCCGCTCGTTGACAGCGATGCCGGCGCTGCCGCTCCGGTACGACCAGTAGCGGGCAACGAACTCGGCGAGCCGGTACAGCACCGCGCCGGCCGGGCCGAGACCGACCGTCGAGAGCAGCACGAACCAGAAGAAGACGCCGAACACGTGGCGGTGCGCGGCGAGCAGCGAATGCTCGATCAGGTGGCGCAGGAACGCGCTCGTCGGCAGGTCGCTGGCGTCGAGGTGGCGCCATTCCGCGAGCAGGCGACGCGCCTCGATCTCGTCGCCGCGCTCGAGCGCGGCGCGGATGTCGGTGAAGTAGTGGCTGAACTGGCGAAAGCCGAGCGTCAGGTAGAGCACGGCGACGTCGAATGCGAGGCCGAGGCGGACCTGGGTCAGCGCGAGGTAGGCAGCGGCGCAGAGAACCGTCGGCACGAGCACGGTGATCGACCAGACGATCCACGCGTGATGCGCCTTGCCGGCATCGAAGTTGCGCGTGGTGCCGGCGATCCATCCGGTCAGCGCGTCATGGACGACGTTGCCGCGCGGCAGTGGCTTGACCTGCTCGAGCAGGAGCGCCAGCAGGACCGCGATGAAACTCATCCTCGACCCATCATAACGGCCGGCCTGCGCACCGCAGGCACCGCGGCAAGGGCGCGACTCAGGCGGCGAGAAAGCGGTAGAGGTTGCGGAGCATGGCCGCGGTCGCACCCCAGATGAAGTAGCGGCGCGGCGCGCCGTTGGCGTCGCTGCCCTGCCAGGGGATCGAGAAGAACTCGCGCGTCGCGCCGGCGACGTTGACGGCGTGGCGCTGGTGGTTCGCCGGATCCATTAGCCATGCGAGCGGCACCTCGAACACCTCCGCGACCTCGATCGGGTCGGGTCGAAGCACTGCGCCGGGTTGCACCAGGCTCACCACCGGCGTGACGATGAAGCCGGTGCTCGTCGTATAGGTCGGCAGACTGCCGAGCACCTCGACCTCGAACGGCTCGAGACCGATCTCCTCGTGCGCCTCGCGCAGCGCGGTCGCGACCGGGTCGGCGTCGCTCGTCTCGGCACGACCGCCGGGAAAGCTGATCTGGCCGGGATGGTCGTTGAGGTGATCGGTGCGCTGCGTCAGCAGCACCGTCATCGATTCACGAAGGACGAGGGGAATGAGCACCGACGCCCGCGTCGCCTCACCCTCGACGATCCGCTTTTCGACCTTGATCTCGGGCTGCCACGCTGGCGGAGCGCCGAAGCGACGACGGATCGCCGCCGGATCGAAGTTCGTTGCTGGAACCGCCGGCAGGTGTGCGTCGGCGCCGAGAACAGGCAGGCTCTCGGGATCGAAGGCCGGTCGATTCCCGGGCGGTGCCGGGCTCACGCTGCGTGCGGCCGTCAGGCCAGCTTCTCTTTGATCCGGGCTGACTTGCCCGAGCGCTGGCGCAGGTAGTAGAGCTTGGCGCGCCGCACGTCGCCACGCCGCTTGACCTCGATCGAGGCGATCAGCGGGCTGTAGGTCTGGAACGTACGCTCGACGCCCTCGCCGCTCGAGACCTTGCGGACGATGAAGCTCGAGTTGAGGCTGCGGTTGCGCTTCGCGATGACAACGCCTTCGAACGCCTGGACGCGCTTGCGCGTGCCTTCGACGACGTTGACGTTGACGATGACGGTGTCGCCTGGCGCGAAAGCGGGAATCGCACGATTGAGGCGGGCGATCTCCTCGTGCTCGAGGGTCTGGATCATGTCCAAGGGGGGCTCCTGTGATCGTGCGCGCGTGCCGGAGGGCGGTTTGAGGCCGACTGGGTCGGCTCGTTCTTGTCCGGAGCTGCATGGCTCCCGGGCGCAGAGGATCGAAAACCGCAAATTATAGCTTCCGCGGTCCCTCGCTGGTCAGGTACGCCTCGTCCGCGGCGTCGAGCAGGCCTCCTGCGCGGGCCTCATCGAGCAGGTCGGGGCGGCGGGCGGCGGTCAAGGCGAGCGATTGCCGCCGCCGCCAGGCGTCGATCGCGGCATGGTTGCCCGACAGCAGCACTTCGGGCACCGCGGCGCCGCCGGCGAGCCGTTCCGGGCGGCTGTAGTGCGGGCAGTCGAGCAGGCCGGCGGAGAAGCTGTCCTGCTCGTGCGAGCGGGCGTCACCGAGCACGCCGGGCTGCAGCCGCGCCAGCGCGTCGAGCAAGACGAGCGCCGGCAATTCGCCGCCCGAGAGCACGTAGTCGCCGATGCTGAGCTCGAGGTCGACATGGGCGTCGACGAAGCGCTGGTCGATGCCCTCGTAGCGCGCGCAGAGCAGGATCGCCCCGGCGCCGGCAGCGAAGCCGGCGACGGTCGCCTGCCGCAGCGGCGTTCCCGCCGGGCTGAAGCTGAGCAGCGGCGCGGCCGCGGCCTCTGCGCGCGCCGCCCGGACCGCTGTCAGCGCACGCTCGAGCGGCTCGAAGAGCAGCACCATTCCCGGGCCACCGCCGTACGGCCGATCGTCGACACGAGCGTGCGGCGGATCGCCGAAGTCGCGCAGCGGCCAGAGGTGGACGTCGATCCGGCCCGGCTCGAACGCGCGCCGGGTGACGCCGTGCACCAGGTGAGCGGAGAACAGCTCGGGAAAGAGCGTGATGACGTCGATGCGCATGGTTCGCCGGGGCTCAGTAATCCGCTTCCCAATCGACCGCGATCCGGCGCTGCGCCGGATCGACGCTGTCGACATAGACCGAAACGAACGGGATCAGGTGCTCTTTCGCGTCCGACGCCGGCGGCCGGACGCGCAGGATGCTCTGGACGCCGTTGTCGAGCAGGCCGACGACGTTGCCGAGCACGAATCCCGCCCGGTTGGCGACCGTCATGCCGGTCAGGTCGGACCAGTAGAACTCGTCGACGGCGGGCTTCGGGAACTCCGACCGGGCGACGAAGATGCGCGCGCCGCGCAACGCCTCGGCGGCGGTGCGATCGGCCACGTCCGGAGACGACGCGACGTAGCCGTCGCCGCGGGCATGAATGCCCGCAATCTCGAGCGTCGGCGGGATCTGCGCGGCGTGGGGCCGGAGATCGTCGCCGGGCCGCAGGTGCCAGCGCCGCGCCGCACGCAATGCCAGCGGCGGGTCGGCGTACGGGTGAACGCGAAAGCCGCCCTTCAGGCCCCAGGCCTCGCCGATACGGCCGAGCTCGATCGCGTCCTCGGGCCAGGCCGACAGTGCGTCTCTTGCCACGGCGAAGAGACGCCCGCGGCGCGCGGACCTACGCGGCGCTCTTCGCCTGCGCGACCAGGCGGGCGACCGTGGGCGACATCAGGGCGCCGTGGCCGGTCCAGTGCTCGACGCGGTCGAAGGCGACCCGAAGCGGCTGCTCGCCGCCCGCCGCGACCGGGTTGTAGAAACCGACGCGCTCGATGAAGCGGCCATCGCGGCGCAGGCGCGAATCGGCGACGACGATGTTGAAGAAGGGGCGCTTCTTCGCCCCGCCGCGGGCCAGCCGGATGACGACCATGTGAGTGTCCTCGAAGGCGGGAATGCTCCCGCGAAAAACCAAGCATTATAAACTCGACCGCTTCGTCGCGCCCATGTCCCCCGTCCTGATCCGTCCGAGCACGTCCGACGACGTCGCAGCGATCGCCGCAATCTACGGCTGGCACGTTCGCCACGGCACCGGAACGTTCGAGATCGACGCCCCCGACGACGCCGAGATGGCCCGCCGGCGCGACGACGTCGTCGCCAAGGCGCTGCCGTTCCTCGTCCTCGAGCACGACGGCAAGGTCGCGGGCTACGCCTACGCCAACCAGTTCCGGCCGCGGCCCGCGTATCGCTTCTGCGTCGAAGACTCCGTCTACCTCGACCCGGGCGTCATGGGACGCGGCCTCGGCCGGGTCCTCCTCGCCGAGCTCTGCAGCCGCTGCGAGGCCCGGGGGGCGCGACAGATGCTCGCCGTGATCGGCGACTCGGCCAACGTCGGTTCGGTCGGCGTTCACCGCGCGCTCGGCTTCGCGCCGGTCGGAACCATCGCAGCGGCGGGCTGGAAATTCGATCGCTGGCTCGACGTCGTCGTCATGCAGCGCTCGCTCGGCGCGGGCGCCACGGTGCCGGCCGCGTGACCGCTGTCTCTGCCAAGGGTGGCCGCTCGCGCGTCGTCGCGACCTGGCTCGCGTTCGTCGGCGGAACGCTCGGCCTGCACCGCTTCTACCTGTATGGCGTCGGCGACCTGCTCGGCTGGCTGCACCCCTGGCCGACCCTGGTCGGCGTCTACGGCTTCTGGCGCATGCGGGAATTCGGCGTCGACGATTCCCGCGGTGCCTTGTTGGTGCTCTTCCTCGGCGCCATGGTCGCGCTGGCGATGCTGCAGGCGATCGTCTACGGCCTGACCGGAGAAGAACGCTGGGTCGAGCGCCACGGATTCGCGCGAGCGGCGCGCGGGCCGGCGTGGCCGACCTACGTCGTGGTCGGCCTCGCGCTCGCGATCGGAGCGGCCGCGGCGATGGCGACACTGGCCTTCGCAGCGCAGCGGTACTTCGAGTCGCGCCTCGACGGCAGGTGAAGAAGACAAGGCCGATCAAAGAGGCGATCGCGGCGGCATCGGCTCACGATCGATCGGCGGATCCGAGATCTTAGGGTCGGCGCCTAGACCCCCGAGGAGTGTACGAGCGCTCACAAACGGGTCCCCGGAGGGTTCGGCTGTTCCGCGACAATCCCCGCGACGCGAAATCGAGCGGGCGGCGGCAAGGACGATCCATGGACGACGGGCAGGCGACAAGCACGGACGGTGCGTCCGACGCGACGCTCGTCGTTCGCGAGCTGCAGTGCCGCCGCGGCGAACGCGTGCTGTTCGCGCCGACGAGCTTCGTCGTTCGTCCGGGCGCGATCGTCTGGCTTCGCGGCGCCAACGGCCAGGGCAAGACGACGCTGCTGCGCACCCTGGCCGGGCTGTCGGCGCCGGAAGCCGGCACGATCGCGTGGACCGGTGCCCCTGCGCTGGCGCCGCGGCCGCTCTACCTCGCTCACGCCAACGCCCTCAAGGACGACCTCACGGTGCGCGAGTCGCTTCGCTTCCTGCTGCTCCTGAGCGGTCATCATGTCGAGGCCGGCGACGTCGACGCCGCGCTCGATCGCTTCGGCCTGACGAGCCGCCGCGACGCCTTCGTGCGCACGCTCTCGCAAGGCCAGCGCCGGCGGGTCGCGCTCGCCCGCCTCGCTGCCCAGCGCGAGATCCAGCCGTGGCTGCTCGACGAGCCGTTCGACGCCCTCGACGCCGCCGGCGTCGACGTCCTCGCCGAGGTGCTGATCTGGCACGCGCGGCGCGGCGGCAGCGTCGTCCTCACCAGCCACCTGGCGCTACCGATCGTCGAGCCGGCACCGCTCGTCGTCCAGCTGCGCGAGCCCGCGGTCGCATGAGCCGCCGCGCCCGAACCGACTCGAAACCCGGAGCCCGCCATGCGAAGGCCGCTCGATGAACAGCACCTTCGCCGTGCTCGTCGCTCGCGATCTGCGCCTCGCGGCACGCCGCCGCATCGACGCGGCGCTGCCGATCGCGTTCTTCACCGTCGCGGTCAGCCTGTTTCCATTCGGCGTCGGGCCGGAGCCGCAGACGCTGCGCCAGATCGCCCCCGGCGTCGTCTGGGTTGCGGCGCTGCTCGCGGCGATGCTCTCGGTGACGCAGCTCTATGCGAACGACCTCGCCGATGGCTCGCTCGAGCAGATGCTGCTCGTCCCCGGCGGGCGGATCCAGATCGTCGCTGCCAAGGCGGTCTCGCACTGGCTGCTCACCGGCTTGCCGCTCGCGATCGCGGCGCCGGTGTTCGGGCTGCTGTTCGACATGACGCCGCCGGCGATCGGCGCTCTCGTCGCCAGCCTGCTGCTCGGCACGCCGGTCCTGAGCCTGCTCGGCGGGCTCGGTGCCGCGCTCACCCTCGGCCTGCGCAGCGGCGCGGTGTTGTTGATCCTGATCATCGTGCCGCTCTGCGTTCCTGCGCTCATCTTCGGCGCCGGGGCGGTCGGAGCGATCGACGCCGGCCAATCGGCACGCGGCCACTACTCGCTGCTCGGTGCCATCCTCATCTTCACCGCAGTGCTGGCACCGGTCGCGACCGCGGCGGCGCTGCGGATCGCGACCGAATGACGTCCATCCGATGACGACCAACACCATCAGTACCCCCTGGCGCTTCTTTCGCTTCGCCTCGCCTGCCGCGTTCTATCCGGTCGCCGGCAGGCTCGTGCCGTGGTTCGCGGCGGTCGCCGCGGTCCTCGCCGCCTGGGGCCTCTACCTCGGCCTGCTGCGCGCGCCGACCGATGCCACGCAGGGCGATGCCTACCGGATCATCTTCATCCACGTCCCGGTGGCGTGGATGTCGATGCTGCTCTACGTCGTGATGGCGTTCTGGGCGGCGATCGGCTGGGCGTTCAACGCCCGGCTGGCATCGGTCGTCGCGCGGGCGATCGCGCCGACCGGCGCGATGTTCACTTTCCTCGCGCTGTGGACCGGCGCCTTCTGGGGCAAGCCGACCTGGGGAACGTGGTGGGTCTGGGACGCCCGCCTCACCTCCGAGCTGATCCTGCTCTTTCTCTACGGCGGCTATCTCGCGCTGGTCTCGGCGATCGACGACCCGCGCCGCGCCGACCGCGCCGGCGCGCTGCTCGCGATCGTCGGCAGCGTCAACGTGCCGATCATCTATTTCTCGGTGGTCTGGTGGAACACCCTGCACCAGGGCGCGAGCGTGAGCGTCGCGGCAGCGCCGAAGATGGCCGCCGTCATGCTGCAGGCGATGCTGCTGATGACGCTCTCGTTCTGGGCCTATGCCTTCGCGGTCATTTTCGTTCGCGCCAGGGCGATCGCGCTGGAACGCGACAATCAGGCCGCATGGGCCGGGGAGGCGGTCGGCCGCGCCGGGCCGCAGATGGGAACGACGACGTGATCTGGAACAGCGCGAGCGATTTCTTCGCCATGGGCGGCTACGGCACCTACGTCTGGGGCGCCTACGTCGTGACGGCGGCATGCATGGCGATCGAGCCGATCGTGGTGGCGCTGCGCCACCGCCGGGTGCGGCGCGAGCTCGCCGGCGCGGGGTCGATCCGATGAAGCCGCGCCAGAAGCGGCTGGCGATCGTCGCCGGCCTGGTGTGCGCGGTCGGCGTCGCCGTCGCGCTGGTCCTGAACGCGTTCCAGAGCAATCTCGTCTTCTTCTACTCGCCGTCGCAGATAGCGTCGCACGAGGCGCCGAGCGCGCGCACGTTTCGCCTCGGCGGCCTGGTCGAGAAGGGGTCGCTGAAGCGCGAGGGCACCAAGGCGAGCTTCGTCGTCACCGACACCGCCAAGTCGATCCTGGTCCGCTACGAGGGCATCCTTCCCGACCTCTTCAAGGAGGGCAAGGGTGTCGTCGCCCAGGGCCGCCTCGAAGGCGACGTCTTCGTCGCCCGCGAGGTGCTCGCCAAGCACGACGAGAATTACATGCCGCCCGAGGCCGCCGAGGCGCTGCGGCGCGCGCAGCAGGGCAACCCCAAGCTCGCCGAGACGATGTCGCCGGCGCCGCTCACCAAATGAGGCAGCGCACATGATCCCCGAGCTCGGCCACTTCGC
>DATAYY010000123.1:0-6138 GCA_036272325.1 Caldimonas sp.
GCATCGCCTGGCCTTCCTATGGATGACAGGCCGGCTACCGACGACGCAGGTGCATCACATCGACGGCGACAAGCGCAACAACCGTTGGACGATCTACGCGAGGCCAGCCCGACGGCGAACTCGCTCAATCGGCACCGCGTCATGCCGAACAACGCGACTGGCTCGCTCTGGGTAGAGTTCCGGCCGGGGCGACTGGCCCCTATCGCGTGTCCGCATTGGTCACGGCGGGCAAAGGCAGACCATCGGTTCGTTCAGGACGCTGGAAGAAGCAGAAGCGGCGCAACAGAGAGCGCGTACAAAACTGCTCAGTTTGTCCCTGAGTTGTCCCCAAGAGTCTACGCGTTGAGCGTTTTACCTATGAGGAATGTGGGGTGGCTGATGGGGCTCGAACCCACGACAACAGGAATCACAATCCTGGACTCTACCAACTGAGCTACAGCCACCACCGAGCGAAAGATTATAGCGAGCACACCTTCGCGCGCCTCGCCCTCGCCCGATCGACGCGCGTCGCGCGCAACGGCGAAGATGACTACCGCGGCTCGCTCGCCGCGGCGTCGCGTGCCAGCGCCGCGTCGTTGATGCTGACCTTGAAGCGTGACTTCAGCTCGGCGTAGTACGCCTGCGCTTCGGCCTCCGCCCACACCTGCGCGTACTGGCCCATCGCCTTCGCCGGGTCGGCGACGATCGGATCGCGGCCTGCCGTCCGGATGATCTTGGCGATCGCGTAGCCCTGGTCGCCGAGCGACACGCCGACGAACGCCGGCAGCTTCGCGACCGGTGCCTTGAGCGCGGCGTCGAGCAGCGGACGCGGCAGATCACGCGGCTGCGCCCGCGAGACGAGCACTGGCTCTCCCGACAGTGCCTCGTTCGGCGACGCCTGAAGCTTCGCGAGCCGCTCCTTGCCGAGCGTCGTAGCGAGCTCGGCGGCGCGCTTCGCCGCAAGCTGCTGCCGAATCCTGTCCTTCACGTCGGCGAGCGGAAGCACGTGGGCGGGCACGTACTGGACGACGCGTCCGGCCGCGAGCTGGTTCGCACCGACGTCGATCGCCTTCGTGTTCTTCTTTTCCTTGGTCGCTTCACTCGTGAACAGCGCTTCGAGGAAGCGTGGATTGGCGAGTGCGCCGGTCGCTCCGGGCGCGGGCGTGCGGGTGACGTGCTGGGCCGAGCGGATCTCGAGCTTCCACTTGTCCGCCGCCGGCTTCAGGCTATCGGGCTGCTCGTACACGACGTCGCCGAACTCCACTGCCGCGTCGGCGAAGCGCTTCTGCACCAGCTGGTTGCGGACCTCGTTCTCGATCGCCGGGCGGACCGCCTCGAAGCTCTTCTTCTCGCCGCCGCGCGCGCCCGTCACCCGGATGATGTGGAAGCCGAAGTCGGTTTCGACGATGCCGCTCGTCTCGCCCGGCTTGAGGCCGAATGCGGCGTCTTCGAACGGCTTGACCATCTGACCGCGGCCGAAGTAGTCGAGGTCGCCTCCCTTCGCCGCGGAGCCTTCGTCATCCGAGTTCTTCTTCGCGATCTCGGCGAACGACTGCGGGTTCTTGCGGACCTCGGCGAGCAAGGCCTCGGCCTTGGCGCGCGCCTTCTCGCGCTCTGCCTTCGGCGCGTCCTTGTCGGCCTTGACGAGGATATGGCTGGCGCGCCGCTCTTCGGGTGCGGTGTAGCGCTTCTCGTTCTCGGCGTAGTACTTGCGCAGATCGTCCTCGGAGACGGCGATGCCCTTCTTCACCGAATCGAGGTCGAGGACGACGTACTCGACGGTCGCCTCCTCGGGCGCCTGGAACTCGGCGTTGTGCGCCGGGTCCTTGTAGTACGCCTCGACCTCGGCATCGGTCGGCGCCGCCTTCGCGAGCTGGTCCTTGGCGTCGAAGCGAACGACCTGGACCTCGCGCAGCTGGTACATCGCCTCGAGCGCTGCCGAGGCCGCAGCGGCCGGAGCGATCGCCGAGCCGCCGATCGGCTCCATCACCTGACGGCGCGAGAGGTCCTGGCGCAGACGTTCGGCGAACCCCTCGGACGACATGCCGAGCGCCATCAGCGTGTCGCGGTTGATGCTGCCGTCCGGGTTTCGCAGCGACGCGAACTCGGGGTCGCTCTTGAACGCTCGCTCGAGGCGGTCGTCGGTGGTCGCCAGATGCATCTTGTCGGCGGCGGCAAGCATGACGCGGTCGCGGATCACGCCGTCGAGCGCGAGACGCTTCATCTCGGGCGTCTCGAACAGCTTCGAGTCGAGGTTCGGCATCTGCCGGCGCATGCGCTCGACGCGCTCGCGCAGCGCCGCATCGAGCTCGGCCTGCGACACCGGCTGGCCGGCAACACGGGCGACCGTCTGCTGCTCGTTGGAGGCAAAGCGGCTGTAGCCCTGGATGCCGAAGAAGATGAACGACGGGAACACGAGCAGCACCAGAAGGAACTGCAGCGCGCGCGTGTGGCGGCGGAAGAAATCGAACACGGCGTCCTGGATGCAAGAAAGGCGAACCGCGGTTCGCCTTTCGTCGAAGAGGCCGGAATTCTAGCCGAGCGCGACGGCCGGTTCGGCCGCGGGGTGGTGGGTGCTGAGGGGTTCGAACCCCCGACCTACGCCTTGTAAGGGCGCCGCTCTGCCAACTGAGCTAAGCACCCGCGCCGCGGCGAGCCGGTCAGTTGAGCGCGTCCTTGAGTGCCTTGCCGGCGCGAAACTTCGGCACCTTCGCCGCCTTGATCTTGATCGCCGCGCCGGTGCGCGGATTGCGGCCGCTGCGCGCGGCGCGCTTGCCGACCGTAAACGTTCCGAAACCGACCAGCGACACCGCGGTGTTTTTCTTCAGGCTCGTCTTGACGCCGCCGATCATCGCTTCGAGCGCGCGCGTGGCCGCGGCCTTCGAGATGTCTGCTTGCCTGGCGATGTGCTCGATCAGTTCGGATTTATTCACAAAAGGTTCCCCCTCAGGAAGCTGTTATCACAAGGAATTCGGTGGTGCGGCGCGCGACGGCAACTGCTCATCGGGGCGAAACGATTACAGCGTTGCGAATCTTCAGTGTCAAGCAGGGTTCACGCCGCAAATTTATGGATCGACGGTGCAAATCCGCCGGCAGCCGTGCATTCCGCGCTTGACATGGCGCCTAGTGCGATGCAGCTCGTGCCGAAACGAGCGCGTCGGCGACCGCACGGCCGAGGTCGGAGGTGCTCGCCGTGCCGCCGAGGTCGCGCGTCTTCGGGCCGCCGCCGGCCGGGTCGAGCACCGCCTCGATCGCCGCGATGACGGCGTCGTGGGCGTCGCGATGGCCGAGGAAGTCGAGCATCAGCGCCCCCGACCAGATCTGGCCGATCGGGTTGGCGACGCCGCGGCCGGCGATGTCCGGCGCCGAGCCGTGGACCGGCTCAAACAGCGAAGGATGCTCGCGCGTCGGGTTGATGTTCGCGGCGGGCGCGATGCCGATCGTTCCCGTGCACGCCGGACCGAGGTCGCTCAGGATGTCGCCGAACAGGTTGCTCGCGACGACCGTGTCGAACATCTGCGGCCGCTGCACGAAGTGGGCCGCCAGGATGTCGATGTGATACCGGTCGACGCGAACGTCGGGGAAGCGCGCCGCCATCGCCTCGACGCGCTCGTCCCAGTACGGCATCGTGATCGCGATCCCGTTCGACTTCGTCGCCGAGGTCAGGTGCTTCTTCGGCCGCGACTGCGCCAACTCGAACGCGTACTTCAGGATCCGGTCGATGCCGACCCGCGACATCACCGTCTCCTGGACGACGACCTCGCGCTCGCTGCCCGCGAACATGCGGCCGCCGATGCTCGAGTACTCGCCTTCGGTGTTTTCGCGCACGATCATCATGTCGATATCGCCCGGCAAAAGGCCGGCGAGCGGCGAGCGGACGCCCGGCATCAGCCGGGCTGGCCGCAGGTTGGCGTAGAGGTCGAACTCGCGCCGGAACTTGATCAGCGAGCCCCAGAGCGAGATGTGATCGGCGATCTTCGCGGGCCAGCCGACAGCGCCGAAGAAGATCGCGTCGTGGCCGCCGATCAGCTCCTTCCAGTCATCCGGCATCATGCTGCCGTGGCGCTCGTAGTACTGCCACGACGAGAAGTCGAAGTGGTCGAACGCGAGGCCGATGCTGAACCGGCTCGCCGCCGCCTCGAGGACGCGCAAGCCCTCGGGAACGACCTCGGTGCCGATGCCGTCGCCGGGGATGACCGCGATCCGGTGCGTCTTCTTCATCTCGATTGCTCCTGGGGTGTTCCCGGCGGCGGCCGCACGACGAGCGCGACGCCAATCACGGTCAACGCCATTCCCGCCATCATGACCGGCGTCAACGACTCGCCGAACATTGCCCACGCCATCAGCGCGGTACACGGCGGAACGAGATACAGCAGGCTGGTCACCGTGGTCGCCTCGTCGCGCTGGATCAGCAGGTAAAGCAGCGAGCTGCCGCCGAGCGTGAGGACGCCGACCGACCACGCCATCGCGAGGACCAGGTTCGCGTGCCAGTCCATCGGCTCGGTCTCGAGCAGGGCCAGCGGCAGGCAGACGACGAACGCCGCCGCCATCTGCACCGCGCTCGCCGTGCGCACGTCGCACGCCGCGACGAAGCGCTTCTGGTAGAGGGTTCCGGTGGTGATGCTGAGCAGGGCAATGATCGCCATCGCGAGATTGGCAGGCGTCACTTCACCGCCGACCTTCGGCCAGACGACGAGGCCGATGCCGGCGAACCCGAAGACAAGGCCGAACCAGCGCCACCACGACACCCCGGCGGTCTCGCGCGCCGATACGCTGCGCGTCAGCCAGAGCGCGGTCAGGACCGGCTGTAGCCCGACCAGAAGCGCCGACGTGCCGGCGCCGAGGCCCGCCTTCACCGCCGCCCAGACGCCGCCGAGGTAGCCCGCCTGCATCAGCACGCCGGTGACGGCAAGGTGCAGCCATTGCGCGCGGGCGGTCGGCCACGACGCCCTTGCAATCGCGATCCAGACCAGGAAGCACGCCGCGGAAAGGGCAAAGCGCAGCGACAGGAAGCTGAACGGCGGTGCGTGCGGCATCGCCAGGCGAGCGACGACGAAGCCGGTCGCCCAGATCAGGACGAACAGCCATGGCATCGCCCGCACGAAAGCGGTTCGGTGCTCGCTGGAGCGCCCGCGGGACGCAGCCGGTTCGGAGGGCTGCGCCCGCAGGGAGCTTGGCGGCTCCTCCACTTTTTCAGCGGACACGGGCACGGATTTCCGGCAATGCCTTCTGCAGGTAATAGACCATCGACCAGATCGTCAACACCGCCGAGACGACGATGAGGACGGTGCCCCAGGATTGGGTGTCGATCAAGCGGAACAGCACGCCGTGGTAGAG
This sequence comes from Caldimonas sp., assembly GCA_036272325.1. Lineage (GTDB taxonomy): Bacteria > Pseudomonadota > Gammaproteobacteria > Burkholderiales > Burkholderiaceae_C > Schlegelella_A. Next base: position 5,317 of record DATAYY010000123.1, read on the forward strand.
CAGGAACGGGATCGCGATCATCTGCACCACGGTCTTGACCTTGCCGAGCATGTGCACTGCGACGCTCCGTGATGCACCGATCTGGGCCATCCACTCGCGCAACGCCGAGATCGCGATCTCGCGGCCGATGATGACGAGCGCGATGAATGCATCGAGCCGGCCGAGCTTGACGAGGACGAGCAGCGCTGCGGTGACGAGGAACTTGTCGGCGACGGGGTCGAGGAAGGCGCCAAACGACGATGTCATGCGCAGCTTGCGGGCGAGATAGCCGTCGGCCCAGTCGGTGAGCGCGAACAGGATGAAGAGCGTGGTGCCGACGAGGTTCTGCGTCTCGGGCGCGAGACTGGTGTAGTACACGCCGACGACGAGCGGGATCGCAACGATGCGCGCCCACGTGAAGAGCGTCGGCAGGTTGAAGAACATCGGCGGATTGTGCCGAAGCGTGGCGAAGCCGGCAGCTGCCGCCCGTGCGGCCGCCGTCGCTGCGTCAGCGGTCGAGGGTGCGTGGCTTGAATTTGCGGGAATCGTCGAAGAGAAAGGTCTCGGCGAACTTCCATGGCCGCGGCAGGCGCGAGACATCGCCGAATGGCGCCGCGCGACGGACCGCGTCGACGGCGATCTTGAGCGTCTCCTTGGCTTGGCGGGGCTCGCGCAGCACTTCGATCTTGCGGATGCTGCCGTCGGCGTTGAGCTCCATCTCGAGCACCGGGATGGCGAGCAGCGGGTCGGGAGCGCGGCCGGCATAGGTGATCTCGGGGTTGGCGGCGACGATCCGCTCGGCCGCCTGCTCGCGCAGCTCGGCCCAGTTGCGGCTGGTGCGGG
>DATAYY010000124.1:0-3837 GCA_036272325.1 Caldimonas sp.
ACCATCCGGTCGCCGTGCGCTATCCGCGCGGCGCCGGCGCCGGCATCGCGGTCCGCGCCGAGATGACCGAGATCCCGTTCGGCACCGGCGAGATCCGGCGCGAGGCCTCGCGCACGGTGGCCAAGGGCAAGCGGATCGCGATCCTCGCCTTCGGCACCTTGCTCTATCCGTCGCTCGCAGCCGCCGAACGCATCGATGCGACCGTCGCCAACATGCGCTTCGCCAAGCCGCTCGATGTCGCCCTCGTGACTGACCTCGCGCGCCGACATGATGCAATCGTCACGGTGGAAGAAGGTAGTGTGATGGGCGGCGCGGGAAGCGCCGTCCTCGAAGCTCTCGCCGAGGCGCGGATCGACGTCCCCGTGCTCGTGCTCGGCCTGCCCGACACGTTCATCGAGCACGGCGACCCGGCCAAGCTGCTTGCGCAGTGCGGGCTCGACGCCGCCGGCATCGAGCAATCGATCCAGCGCCGCTTCGGCGCGCCGCCGGCCCTGCTGCGCGCCGCGGTCGGCCAGTGAGGTGGCGATGACCAACCTGGTCGACGTCCTCCACATCCCCGACACCCAGGGCGCACGCGACGACCGCCAGCTCGCGATCCAGCGGGTCGGCATCCGCCGGGTCCGCTATCCGCTGCAGCTGCGGATCGAAGGCGTGGTCGAGCCGACCGTTGCCGAATGGGCGCTCGACGTTGCCCTGCCCGCCGAGCAGAAGGGCACGCACATGTCGCGCTTCGTCGCCTGGCTCGACGCGATCGACGTTCCGCTCGATGTTCCGACGCTGCGCCGCGAAGCCGGGCGCATGCTCGCGCTGCTCGGCGCCGACGCCGGCAGGATCGAGGCGTCGTTCCCGTTCTTCCTCAGGAAGCGCGCGCCGGTCTCGGGAGTCGAGAGTCTGCTCGAGTACCAGGGCCGGTTCGACGTCGAAGCGGCCGGCGCAGAAGTGAAGATCTGGCTCGAGGTCGTCGTGCCGGTCAAGTCGCTTTGCCCGTGCTCGAAGGAGATCTCGGACTACGGCGCGCACAACCAGCGCTCGCACGTCACGATCCGCGTCGAGGCGCTCGAGGAGCTGTCGTGGCGCGAGCTGGTCCGCTTCGCCGAGGATTCGGCGTCGGCCGAGATCTGGTCGTCGCTCAAGCGCGCCGACGAGAAGTGGATCACCGAGCGCGCCTACGAGAACCCGAAGTTCGTCGAGGACATGGTGCGCGACGTCGCGCTGCGGCTGAACGCCGACGCCCGCGTCGGCCGCTACACGGTCGACGTCGAGAACTTCGAGTCGATCCACGCCCACAGCGCGGTCGCACGGATCGAGCGCTAGCTGTGATGTCCCAATAGGTTGTTCACCCGGAAGAGTCTGGGAGACTGGAGTTACGACGCTTCAGGACTCGCAGAAAGGACGACCGGGTGAACGTTCACAAGAATGCCAGATTGACCGTTGAGGGGCGAAAGTTGTTGGTCGGGCGGATTGCGGTGATGGGGCTGAGGGCGGCGGCCGAGGCCGCCGGCGTCAGCCTGCGCACGGCCAGGAAGTGGCTCAGGCGCTTCGAGCAAGAAGGTCTTGCCGGCCTGGCCGATCGAAGCTCGCGGCCGAGCCGCACGCGCGCCAGCGTGGACGAGGCGCTGCAGCGCTCGATCGGGCAGCTGCGCCGGTTGCGTATGCCCATGCGGCGTATCGCCGAGCTCGTGGGCCGAAGCGTCTCGACCGTGGCTCGCTGGCTGGCCCGGCTGGGCCTGTCGAGCCTGAGGGCGCTCGATCCGGTTCGCCCGGTCGTGCGCTATGAGCACACCGCGCCCGGCGAGATGCTGCACATGGACACCAAGAAGCTGGGCCGCATCGTGCGGCCTGGACACCGCATCAGCGGAGATCGACGCGATACGGTTGACGGCGCCGGCTGGGAGTTTGCCCACGTCGCCATCGACGACCACTCCCGAGCCGGCTTCGTGCAAATGCACGCCGACGAGCGCAAGGACTCGGCCACAGCCTTCCTCAAGACAACCGTCGCTCGCTTCGCCTGCCAAGGCGTGACGATCAAGCGGCTGTTGACCGACAACGGCCCAGCCTACCGCTCCACGCTCTTCAACAAGACCTGCCAGGCGCTCGGCATCAAGCACACCTACACGCGCCCCTACACGCCGCAGACCAACGGCAAGGCCGAACGCTTCATCCAGACTTGCTTGCGTGAGTGGGCCTACGGGCGCCTCTGGCACACCAGCGCAGAGCGCACCGCCTGGCTGACGGCCTTCCTCGACTACTACAACAACCGCCGAGCTCACTCGGCGCTCGGCTACAGGCCTCCCGCCTCAAGACTCGGCGGGAACAACCTATTGACCATCAACAGCTAGCCGGCAACACGACCGGCGAGCCAGCAGAGGGCGGCGAGCGAGTCGACCCACAGCGTCGTCGCCAATATCGCCTGCCGCCGTGTCGCGCCGAACGCCTGCCGGAAGGACGCCCACGCCGCGATGCACCAGACGGCGGTCAGGACCCCGACCGCGGCGGCAAGGACGAGCAGCATCTCGGCGGCGACAGCGAACGCCGTCGTCGCCGGCGGCCGCATGGCCGGTAGCGTCAACGCCGACCCTGAAGCGGCGGCATGGAGCGCAGCGACCAGGCGCGCCAGGAGATCCGGATCGAAGAGCTGGACCGCGGACACGAGGACGGCCGCCGCGGTGCAGAACCCGACCCAGGCGCCGCTGTAGACGTACGCGCCGACGAGGCCGACGCGACGATAGGTGGCACCGCGTTCGGCGACGCGCCAGGCGAGCGCCAGCGGTGCGACGAGCAGAGCTGCAGCGAGCAGGCCGACCAGCAGGCCGACCAGCAGCCAGCCAGTGAGGCCGACCACGACGCTCGCCGGCGAGCCCTGCGCGACGAGCCGGGTGTCGATTGCGGCGAGCAGGATCGCGTTGCCGGCGACGATCGCGCCGCACAGGAACGCGAACGCGCGCAGAGAGTCGCTGGCGCGGCCGGTCTGGCGGCGCGCGATCAACCGGCGTGGGTGCAGCGCCAGCTCGAGCACGTCGCGCGCGGTGCGGACGAGCGCCTCGCCGAACCGTGCCTCGCTGTCACGTGGCGCCGTGTCGGAAGAGATCGCGAAGCGCGACCGCAGCGCTTCGATCAGCGTCGCGACGTCGTCGGGCCAGCACTTCACCGAGAGCGCCACCGCCTGACAGCGCGCGAACTCGGCGAGCGACGACGGCAGGTCCGCAGCGGAGGGCATCGTCGCCTCTTCGACCAGCACCGGAACGATCGGCACCCGTGCCCTCAGCGCGAGCTCGATCTCGAGGCGCACGAAGTCGGCGACGTCGTCGAGCCGGCGCCGGCCGTCGGTGTCGGTCGCGCCGAGCCAATAGGGCCCGACGACGACCAGGACGACGGTGGCCGACTCGACCGAGCGGCGGATCGACTCGACGAAGTCGTCGCCGGCGGCGATCTCGACGTCGCGAAAGACGCGGTCGTCCCCGAAGTGCGCCTCGAGGTCGTCGGCGAGCCGGGCGGTCGCGCCCCGGCTGTCCTTGCGTCGATAGGAGAGAAAGATTTCGGCCATGCCGCTCCCGAGGCGGCGATCCTAGCGAGTCGCGTCGCGTTCAGCGCTTGCGGCCCGCGGCGTCGTTCGCGCGTGGCGGCCGGGTGCCGCGTCGCGCTGCGAGAGCGTCGCGCAGCAGGTACTCGACCTGCGCGTTGACGCTGCGCAGCTCGGCCGCCGCGAAGCGCTCGATCTCGGCCCAAAGCGCAGGGTCGATGCGCAGCAGGAACGACTTCTTGTCGGGGCTCGCCATCGGCGCTCGTCGCTGCAGGACGGCTTGGCGGCTCAGGCGTAGAGCGTGCCCGCGTTGATCA
>DATAYY010000125.1:0-3055 GCA_036272325.1 Caldimonas sp.
TGTGTCTCCGGGGCGCTGGCGGTCTGGCTTCTCGATGCGGTGATCCTGCGCACGGACATCCCGGGTATCGATCAGCTCATCCGCTGGATCCCGGCGGCGATCGCGCTGACGCTGCTCAGCGTCACCGGGGTCGCCAACGCCGTCAACATCATCGACGGCTTCAACGGCCTCGCGTCGATGTGCGTGATGATGATGCTGCTCGGCATTTCCTACGTCGCCTTCCAGACCGGCGACGCGTTCGTCGCCAGCACCGCTCTCATTGCCGCCGGCGCGGTGGCGGGGTTCTTCCTCTGGAATTTTCCGGCCGGGCTGATCTTCCTCGGCGACGGGGGCGCCTACTTCCTCGGCTTCATCCTCGCCGAGCTGAGCGTCCTGCTGCTCGCGCGCAACGCGGTCGTCTCGCCGATCTTTCCGCTGCTGCTCTGCGCCTATCCGATCTTCGAGACGCTGTTCACGATGTACCGCCGCCGGGTCCTACGCGGCGTCGCGACCGCGCAACCGGACGGCATCCACCTGCACACGCTGATCCACCGGCGCCTGATCCGCCTCAACCTCGGGCCGAACGCGAGCGACCGACGGCACATCAACCGCAACTCGATGACGTCGCCCTACCTCTGGCTGCTCTGCCTGCTCTCGATCATCCCGAGCGTCCTCTGGTGGGACAGCACGCGCGTCCTTTCGATTTTCCTGTTCCTCTTCATCCTCCTCTACGTGTTCCTCTACTGGCGCATCGTCCGTTTCCGCACGCCGCGCTGGCTCGGCGCCCGGCGCGAGCCGCGGCCGGCATCGCGCACCTTCACGGACCCTCATGAGCACGATTCCTGACCGCGTTTCCGCCGGGCCGAGCGACGACAACGCCCTCATCGCCGAACGGCGCGAAAAGCTCGCCGCGCTGCGCCGGCGCGGCGTCGCCTTCCCGAACGACTTCAAGCCGAAGCATCGCGCCGCCGAGCTGCTTCGCCAGCACGGCCATCTCGACAACGACGCGCTCGAGCCGATGAGCGTCGCCGTCTCGGTCGCCGGCCGGCTGATGCTCAAGCGCGTCATGGGCAAGGCGAGCTTCGCGACGCTGCAGGACGCGAGCGGGCGGATCCAGCTGCGCGTCGCGATCGATGCGATCGGTGCCGACGAATACGCGCTCTTCAAGCACTTGGATCTCGGCGACATCGTCGGCGCCGAAGGGACGCTCTTCAAGACCAAGACCGGCGAGCTCACGGTGCAGGTCGCGCGCCTGCGCCTGCTGACCAAGAGCCTCAGGCCCCTGCCCGACAAGTTCCACGGCCTCGCCGACGCCGAGCAGAAGTACCGGCAGCGCTACGTCGACCTCATCACCGACGAGACGGCGCGGGCGCGCTTCATCGCCCGCAGCAAGGCGCTGTCGTCGATCCGCCGCTTCATGATCGAGCACGGCTTCATCGAGGTCGAGACGCCGATGCTCCATCCGATCCCGGGCGGCGCCAACGCACGGCCGTTCGTCACCCACCACAACGCGCTCGACCAGCAGATGTTCCTGCGCATCGCTCCCGAGCTCTACCTGAAGCGGCTGATCGTCGGCGGCTTCGAGCGCGTGTTCGAGATCAACCGGAGCTTTCGCAACGAAGGCGTCTCGGTCCGCCACAACCCCGAGTTCACGATGCTCGAGTTCTATGCGGCGTACTGGGACCACCGCGACCTGATGGACTTCACCGAGCAGGTGCTCCGCCACGCGGCACGCGAGGCGGCGGGCTCTGCCAAGCTGACCTACGCCGGCCGCGAGGTCGACCTCGACTCCGCGTTCGCGCGCATGACGGTGCGCGAGGCGATCGTCCGCCACGGCGGCGTGAGCGATGCCGAGGCGACCAACGCCGAGGCGCTGCGCACCAGGCTGCGCGCGCTCGGCGCCGAGGTGCCTGCGCACTGGAATCTCCCGGAGCTGCAGTTCGGCGTGTTCGAGGCCGCCGTCGAGGAGCAGCTCTGGCAGCCGACCTTCATCGTCGACTACCCGGTCGAGGTCTCGCCGCTGGCGCGCGCGTCCGACCACGATCCGGGCGTGGCCGAGCGCTTCGAGCTCTTCATCACCGGCCGCGAATACGCGAACGGCTTCTCCGAGCTGAACGATGCCGAGGACCAGGCGGCGCGCTTTCGCGCCCAGGCCGCGAAGAAGGTTGCGGGCGACGAGGAGGCGATGTACTACGACGCCGACTTCGTCCGCGCGCTCGAGGTCGGCATGCCGCCGACCGGCGGCTGCGGCATCGGCATCGACCGCCTCGTGATGCTGCTCACCGACTCGCCGAGCATCCGTGACGTGATCCTGTTCCCGTCGCTCCGCAACGAATCCTGACCCTCGGCCTCCCTCGCAGAGAGGCCTGAAATCAGCGCAGCGCCTATCTGTTCTTGAATTCCGGCTTGCGCTTGGCGAGAAACGCCGCCATCCCCTCGTTCTTGTCCTCGGTCGCGAACAGCGAATGGAAGAGGTGGCGCTCGTAGGCGATGCCGTCGGTGAGCGGGAGCTCGAACGAGCGGTTGACTGCCTCCTTGGCCATGCGAACGCTCGGCCCGCCGAGACCGCAGATCGTGTCGGCGGCGGCGAGCGCCGTCTCGAGCAGCTCGGCGGCCGGAACGACGCGCGAGACGAGGCCGGCGCGCTCGGCTTCGGCCGCGTCCATCATGCGCGCGGTCAGCACCAGATCCATCGCCTTCGCCTTACCGACCGCGCGCGGCAGCCGCTGCGTGCCGCCGGCGCCCGGGATGATGCCGAGCTTGATCTCGGGCTGGCCGAACTTCGCGCTGTCGGCGGCGATGACGATGTCGCACATCATCGCGACCTCGCAGCCGCCGCCGAGCGCAAAGCCCGCGACCGCGGCGATCACGGGCTTCTTCACCTGCCGCATCGTCTCCCAGTTGCGGCTGATCAGGCCCTTGGTGTAGGCGTCGACGAAGCCATACGGCGCCATCGCCTGGATGTCGGCGCCGGCCGCGAACGCCTTCTCGCCCCCGGTCAGCACGATGCAGCCGATCGCGTCGTCGCCATCGAACGCGAGCAGCGCGGCGCCGAGCTCGTCCATCAAGGTGTCGT
>DATAYY010000126.1:0-43597 GCA_036272325.1 Caldimonas sp.
AGGCACTTGATCACGTGCCAGCCGGCGCCGGCAAACAGCGACTCGAGCTCGTCGACGATGCGGCCGTTGCCGCGCACCGGCCCGTCGAGACGCTGCAGGTTGCAGTTGATGACGAAGGTGCAGTTGTCGAGCTGCTCGCGCGCAGCGAGCGAGAGCGCGGCGATCGATTCGGGCTCGTCCATCTCGCCGTCGCCGAAGAAGCCCCAGACGCGGCGCTGCTGTGCCGTGTCGTCGTTCATGCTGCGGCGCTGCTGCGTCGCGTCGGCGGCCGCGCCGCCCGCAGCGAGCAGGCCGCGATGCTGCAGATAGCGGAGGAACCGTGCCTGGTAGATGGCGTTGATCGGGCCGATCCCCATCGAGCCGGTCGGGAACTGCCAGAAGTCGGGCATCAGCTGCGGGTGCGGATACGACGTCAGCCCGCGCGCGCCGTGTGCCGGCGCGACCAGCTCGCGCCGATAGTGCGCGAGATCGTCGGCCGAAAAACGACCTTCGAGGAAGGCACGCGCATACACGCCCGGCGCCGAGTGCGGCTGGAAGAAGACGAGGTCGCCGAGGTGTCCACCGCGATCGTCGCGGGCGCGGAAGAAGTGGTTGAAGCCGACCTCGAACAGGTCGGCCGCCGACGCGTAGCTCGCGATGTGGCCGCCGAGCTCGGCCGAGCCGCCGCTCTCGGCGCGGTTGGCGCGCATCACCATCGCCAGCGCGTTCCAGCGCATCAGCGCGGCGAGGCGCTGCTCCATTGCCAGGTCGCCGGGAAACGGCGGCTGGTCCTCGAGCGCGATCGTATTGACGTACGGCGTGATCATCGACGGCTGCCAATGCACGCGGTGTCGCCGGGCATGGGCGAGCAGGGCGTCGAGCAGGAGGCTGGCGCGCGCCGGCCCGTGCGCGGCCGTCAGCGCGTCGAGCGCCTCGCACCACTCGGCAATCTCGCCGGGATCGGGGTCGACGCCGGCGCGCTCGAGCGCCGTCACGAGGTCGCGCGGCAGGGAGAGGTCGGTCATCGCGATCATTCTGCCGCCGAAGCGTCCGCCAGGCGGCTGCTCAGCGCGGCGCTGGCGGGGCGACGGCGTACGGCGGCTTGCCGTCGGTGCCGATCATCAGCTCGTTGATCACCGCTTCGACGTCGTCGATCAGCCGCACCTCCGATTCGAGCGCCCGCGCCTGCTCGGCGCTGGCGACGCAGCCCTTGAGATAGACCCAGCGCCGTTGGCCGAGCACCCAGATCGTCGAGTTCGCGAAGCGGTCGTCGAGCTGGATGAAGCGAACGACGCGCGGCGCGATCTCCTTGTCATACAGATAGGAATTCGGCAGCCGGCAGCGGCCGTAGTAGTAGCAGGTCGTCCCTCGCTCGGCGCGACCGTGCGACTGGGCTTGCGCCTCGGCGGCAGTGATGAGCGGCGGCCCGGCGGGAGGGCACGCTGCGATGGCGTGCGTCGCCGGCAGGAACGGGTCGTCGAACGCATTGGTTCGCGGCTCTTCGGCTTGCGCGAACGCGGCCGATGACGCGAGCAGGGCAGCCATCGCGGCGGCGGTCCGGGCACCGCGATGTCGCAGCTCGCCGCTCGAATCCGGGCGCGGGTCGTGCATCGGGGCCGGGTCGTGCTGCATGTCGATTCGTCGTCCGTCAGGCGACGAAGTGCGTCAGCAGCTCGCCGGCGAGCGGCGGCTGCGCGACCAGGCCGTCGCCGTCGGCGATCTGCGCACCATTGACCCAGACACCGTGCACGCCGAGCGCATCGCTCGTCAGGCGCGCTGCGCCCGCGGGCAGGTCGTGGAGGCGCCGCTTCGGCCCGCGGCCGACCGTCTTCGGGTCGAACAGCAGCAGGTCGGCAGCATCGCCGGCGCGGATCCGGCCGCGCTGCGCGAGGCCGAGCACGTCGGCCGGATGCGAGGTCAGGCGGCGCACCGCCTCGGCGAGCGGCATCGCGCCGAGCTCGCGCGACCAGTGTCCGAGCAAGTGCAGGCCAAAGCCGGCGTCGTTGAAGAAGGTGAGATGGGCCCCGGCGTCGCTCAGGCTGACGATGCTGTGCGGATGGTTGAGCATGCGGCCGACCGCATCCTCGTCGCTGTTGAGCAACTGCGCCGTGAAGATCGTCGCCAGACCCTCGTCGAGCGCGAGGTCGAGCATCACATCGAGCGGATCGCGGCCGGCGGCGGCGGCGATCTCGGCGATCGAGCGCTGCTCGAGCGGCGCATTCGCGGCGCGCGCCGTCTCGACGATGTGGACCTTGTCCCACTCGCCGTTGAAGAGGCGAAACGTCGTCGGCGCCGCCAGCTCGGCACGCACGCCGGCGCGAAACTCCGGTCCGGCGAGCACCTTGCAGAGCGCCTCGTCGTCCTTGCCGAGCGCCGGCCGCCAGCTCGCTAGGCCCTCGACCGGATACGGCGACGCGAGCGTGAAGTCCATCGTCAGCGGGCAGCACGAGACCTGGCCGAGGAGGCGATGGCCGCGCGCATTGGCGGCAGCGATCGCGTCGAGGTCGTCGAACACCGCACGCGGCGCGACGCCGTTGTGCAGCAGCGCCGCGACCATCACCGGGCGGCCGCTCTTCGCTGCCAGCGACTCAAGGAACGACATCTTCGTATGCGCGCCCTTGGTCAGCATGTAGACGCCGCGACCTCCTTCGCTCATCGCTTCGACGAGCGCCGCAGTCTCGGCATCGCTCGCCAGCCGCGACGGCATCGGCAGGCCACCGGCGCCGTTGTGCGCCGGGCTCGTGCTGCTCGCGAAGCCGACCGCGCCGTTCGCCATCGCGTCGCGCACGACGTCCTGCATCTGTGCGATCTCGGCCGCCGTCGCTTTGCGCCTGGCCGCGTCGGCACCGAGCACCCAGGTCCGCACCGACGAGTGGCCGACGTAGGCGGCGACGTTGGCGACGCAGCCGTTTTCGCGCAGCTGGGCGAGGTATTCGGGGAAGGTCTCGAAGCGCCAGTCGATGCCGGCGCGCAAGGCGTCGAGCGACATGCCTTCGACCTGGGTCAGGTTCTGCATCGTCCGCTCGCGGTCGGCCTTGCGGCACGGCGCGATCGTAAAGCCGCAGTTGCCGATCACGACCGTCGTCACGCCGAGCGCAGGCGACGGCGAGAGCGTCGGATCCCACGTGATCTGGGCATCGAAGTGGGTGTGGCTGTCGACGATGCCAGGCATCAGCGCGAGGCCGTCGGCGGCGACCGTTCTCGCCGCGTCGAGCGCACCGAGCGACGGCGCGACGGCGACGATGCGGCCCCTGTCGACGGCGACGTCGCCGCGAAACGGCTCGCTGCCGGTGCCGTCGATGACGAGCGCGTCGCGAAAGACGAGGTCGATCACGCCGTCTTCAGCACCGGCGGCGCGAACAGCGCTTCCATCTCGCGCCGCAGCCGATACGCCGACGTGGCAGTGTCCATCGCGACGTCGCCCCAGACCAGGCTCTGGCCCTTGGCGACCGGTCGTGTCACCTTGACGTCGTGCGCGAGGCCGAGCGGCAGGCCGCCGATGCGGATCGACTTCTCCGCCGGCAGGAGCTTGCCCCAGACCGTATAGCCGCCTTCGCCGTCGAGCACGTCGCCCGGCTTCAGGTCGCCCTTGGCGGTGGCGACGACGTCGGCGTTCCAGCACGTTGCGACACCGGTCGCCTCGCCGCGCAATGCGACGCTCGCGACCGAGACCCCGACCTCGAGGCCGATCAGGTGCCAGCGCTTGTAGAGCGTGAAGTAGCGGCCGCTCGGGTCGGTGTGCGCGTTGTATTCCTCGAAGCAGTTGCGGACGTACTCGGTCTCGCCCTCGACCGTTACCCACACGCCCATGCGGATGTCGTACGGGATCTTGCGGCCGTTCGCCTCGAGCGACGAGATGACCTCGACCATGCCCTTTCGTTCGAGCGCGCCGCCTTCGCTGATCGGCCGCGTCACGAACGGGATGTCCTCGACGCTCGCTGGCGGGTAGGTGAGGCCGTTGCTCGGTACCGTCAGGCCGGTCGCGTTGGCGACCGCGGTCGATTCGATCGACGGCTTCGAGCCGTCGAGGAAGCTGTTGAACATCTTCGGATTGAGGCCGCCGCGCTCGGCTTGCTCCGGCGTCAGGCCGTAGTTGCCCCACACGGTGTCGGGAGTCGACTCGCAGAAGTGCGGCAGCCACTTGTGGCCGCGGCCGGCGGCGGTGACCGGAAAGCCGCAGGTGCGCGCCCAGTCGACGAGGTCGCAGATCAGCGCCGGCTGGTCGCCGAAGGCGAGCGAATAGACGACGCCGGCGTCGGCCGCGCGTTTCGCGAGCAGCGGGCCGCAGAACGCGTCGGCCTCGACCGTGACGTTGACGACATGCTTGCCGTTCGCGAACGCCGCCAGGCAATGCTCGACCGCGGCGACCGGCGCGCCGGTGCACTCGACGACGATGTCGATCGCCGGATGCGCGACGAGCGCGTGCCAGTCGTCGCCGACGTGCGTCGCGCCGGACTCGATGGCCTGATCGATGCTCGCGGCGCGCGTGCGCTCGTCGCGCCAGCCGACCCGGGCGAGGTTGCGCCGCGCCGCGTCCGGCGCGAGGTCGGCGATCGCGACCAGGTGGACGCCGGGCGTTCGCGGAATCTGCGCTAGGTACATCGAGCCGAACTTGCCGGCGCCGATCAGGCCGACGCGGATCGGCCGGTTCTCGGCGGCGCGCCGTTGCAGCTGTGCGTGCAGGCTCATGGCAGCAGCGCCCGCCTCACGCAGCGAGCGGCAACGGCTCGCTCGACGTCTCGAGCGCGCTCGCCGGCATGCCACTTCGCCACGGCAGCTCGACCGGACAGCGCTTCAGCAGGCAATCGTCCGGCAAGCAGTCGATCGGCGTGAAGTCACGGTGGGCGATGTACTCCGGGCGCTTGAAGCGGCGGATGTGGTTGCTGACCGCGCAGAGGCTCAGGTAGACGCTGACGCGGTCCCACGGCGACAGGTTCGATCCGGACGCGTGCACCAGGCAGCCGTGGAACAGGATCATCGAGCCCGCCGGCCCGTGCGGCGAGACGATGCCGCCCTTCTTGCCGCCGGCGCGGTCGACGAGCCGGGAGATCAGCGCGTTGTCGATCGTCCAGAGCGGGTAGCTCGTCGTCGTCACGTCGTGCCTGGCTTCGATGACGCCGCGCTTGTGGCTGCCCGGGATGAACATCAGCGGGCCGTTGAACGAGTTGACGTCGTCGAGGAAGATGGCGACGTTCATCGCCCGCTCGGCGGGCATCAGGTCATCGTTCTTCCAGGTGCCGTAGTCCTGGTGCCATTGCCAGACGTCGCCGTCGAACGCCGCCTTGCCGTTGATCTTGAACTGGTGCACGTAGAGCGCCTCGCCGAGCAGCTCCTGCACCGGCTCGACCATCCGCGGATGGCGCGCGAGCCGTGCGAACGGCTCGCTGTAGAGATGGGCGGCGAAGTTCGTCCGCACGGCGTCCTTGCCTTTCTCTCGAACGTTGTAGGCCTCGCGACGGCTATACAACTCCGGGACCGCGTCGGTGAGCGTCGTGATCTCGTCGCGGCTGAAGAGGCCGGGGAAGAACAGGAAGCCGTCGCGGTCGAAGGCCGCGAGCCGGTCGGGGGTGAGCTTCATCGAGAGTCCTTGATCGCGTTTGCCGAAACAGAATACGACGGTAGCGCGCGCCGGTCTAGGCCGCCCGGCCGACGCCGAACAACCACGCCGCCGCCGAGAACGTGACGAACGCGATCGCGGTCGAGACCAGGATGATCCGCGCGATCCGGCCGTTGTCGGCTCCGTAGCGCTCGGCGAGCACCGAGACGTTGCTCGCACTCGGCAGCGCCGCGGTGAGCGTGAGCACCGTCAGCGTGAAGGTCGTGAGCGGAGCGCCGAGAGAGCGCGCTGCGCTGCCGAGCGCGAAGACGAGCGCCGGGTGGACGACGAGCTTGATCAGTGCGACCGGCAGGGTGCGGCCGAGCGGGGTCCGCGTGTGAACGTGCTCGCCGGCGCGCCAGAGTACGGCGCCGATCGTGAACAGCGCGACCGGCGTCGCCGAGTCGCCGAGCATGCGGACGATCTGCGCGATCGGCCCCGGCAACTCGCGGTCGGTCGCCGCGAACAGCGCGCCGATCGCGATCGCCCACGGCAGCGGATTGGTGAGCGCGCCGCGCAGCGAGAGCGCCGCCGCCCGCAGCAGCGAGCGGTCCTCGACGCCGGCGCGGTGGGTGTGCGCCTGGGCGAGCGCGAGGCAGATCGTGCTGGTGACGACGAGGTCGACGACGATCGCGCCGATCACCGGCCCAGCTGCGGCCTCGCCGAGCAGCGCGACCAGGAGTGGCACGCCCATGAAGCCGGCGTTGGGGAACGCGGCAACGAGCGCGCCGAGCGCGGCGTCGCGGAGGTCGACGCCGCTCCTGCCCGGGCGCTCGAGCGTCACGGCAATCGTCAGGGCCACGATCGTGAGCGCGGCGGCGAGATAGACGGCGAGCTGCACCGGATCGGCGAGGCGGTCGAACGGCAGGCTCGAGCCGAACCGAAACAGCAGGCAAGGCAGCGCGAAGAACAGCACGTAGCCGTTCAGCCCCGGGATCGCGCTCGCCGGCAGCCAGTGCAGGCGAGCCGCGACCCAGCCGAGCAGGACCAGGCTGAAGAACGGGATCGTCACCGCGAGGATGGCCTGCATCGGTGGCCAGTATTGCAAGAGCCGGGCCGGTGGCGTGGGTGGGCGGTGCGGGGCGGCTGCGGGTCGCGTAAGCTTGCTGTCTTTTCGCAGCCGGGCTCTCCCATGTCAGCGTCTTCTCCCGGCCCGGTGCGCCGGTTCTTTCGCGGTGTCTGGCAGGTCGTCGACGTCAGCCGCCGCGTCGTCTTCAACCTGCTGTTCCTGCTCATCCTCGCGCTCGTCGTCGTCGCCCTGATCAAGTCCGGGCCGACGCCGCTCGCCGACAAGACCGCGCTCGTCCTGCGCATCGACGGCACGATCGGCGAGCAGAAGACCGGCACCCTGCGCTCGACTGCGCTCGACCAGGTCCGCGGCGAGGCGCTGCAGAAGGTGCAGCTGCGCGACGTCCTCGCCGTCCTCGAGGCCGCCGCCACGGATCCGAAGATTTCGAGCCTCGTCGTCGTCCTCGACGATCTGCGTCCGACCGGGTTCTCGACGCTGCGCGAGGTGGCGGCGGCGATCGACCGCTTCAAGGCGAGCGGCAAGAAGGTCGTCGCCTGGGGGTCGGGCTACGACCAGCGCCAGTACTACGTCGCCGCGCACGCCGACGAGGTCTACCTGCATCCGCTCGGAATGGTCTACATCGCCGGCTTCGGGAGCTTGCGCAACTACTACAAGGATGCGCTCGACAAGCTCGGCGTCACCGTCAACGTGATGCGCGTCGGCACCTTCAAGAGCGCGGTCGAGCCCTTCATCGCCAACGAGCCGTCGGCGCCCGCGCTCGAGGCCGACAAGCTGCTCTACGGCGATCTCTGGCAGACCTATCTCGCCGGCGTCGAGAAGGAGAGGAAGCTCGCCCCCGGGACGATCGCGCGCGCCATCGACGAAGCACCGCAGCGCCTCGCCGCCGCCGCCGGCGATCCGGCCAAGCTCGCGCTCGGCGAGAAGCTCGTCGATGGCCTGAAGACGCGCGACGAGCTGCGTGCGCTGATGATCGAGCGCGGCGCGAAGGATGATGACGAGAACACCTTCCGCCAGATCGCCTTCGACGACTACCTCGCGCACGTCAAGCCACGCCTCACAGGCGACGCGATCGGCGTCGTCGTCGCCGAGGGTGAGATCGTCGACGGCCAGGCGCCGGCAGGAACCGTCGGCGGCCTCTCGACCGCGAACCTGATCAGGAAGGCGCGCGACAACAAGGACGTCAAGGCGATCGTCCTGCGAGTCGATTCACCGGGCGGCAGCGTGTTCGGCTCCGAGCTCGTCCGTCGCGAGCTCGAGGTCACGCGCGCCGCCGGCAAGCCGGTCGTCGTCTCGATGGGCAACGTCGCGGCATCGGGCGGCTACTGGATCTCGACCGCGTCCGACGAGATCGTCGCTGACGCAGCGACGATCACCGGCTCGATTGGCGTCTTCGCGCTGCTGCCGAGCGCCGACCAGACCTTCGCCAAGCTCGGTATCCACCCGGCCGGCGTCGGCACGACGTGGCTGCGCAACGCCGACGATCCGCGGCTGGCGCTCGACCCGCGCCTGCAGCAGCTCGTGCAGGAGAGCGTCGACCACGTCTATCGCGACTTCACGACCAAGGTCGCGGTGGCGCGGAAGACGACCGCCGACAAGATCGACGCCGTCGCCCAGGGCCGCGTCTGGACCGGCACGCAGGCGAAGGAGCGCGGCCTCGTCGACACGGTCGGCATGTTCGGCGACGCGCTGCGCTCGGCCGCCCGGCGCGCCAACCTCGGCGACAAGCCGCGCGTTCTCTACATCGAGCGCGAGCCGGGCCGGTTCGCCCAGCTGGTCGCGATGCTCAACAACCAGGTCGCGGCGGCGGTCGGTGCGGAGATCGACTCCCGCATCGGCGGCACCGTCGGAGTCGCGCCGGTCGTGCTGCGCAGCGCGGCGCGCGATCTCGGCTGGGTGAGCGACATCGCCGAGCGGAGAAAGCCGTTCACGGCGATCGTTCACTGTTTCTGCCGCGCGGCGGATTGAAGGGTCGACGCCACTGAGCCACGACCGGTCGCTGCCCGCGACCCTGAATCCAGCGCAGCTCGCCGCCGTCCACCATCTGGGCGGGCCTTGCCTCGTCCTCGCCGGCGCGGGCTCGGGCAAGACGCGCGTGATCGTCCACAAGATCGCGCGCCTGCTCGAGGCCGGCCATGCGCCCGACGAGATCGCCGCGATCACATTCACCAACAAGGCGGCGGCCGAGATGCGCGAGCGGGCGCGGGCGCTGGTCGGCGGCCGCGCCGCAGCCAAGCTCGCGGTCAGCACCTTCCACGCGCTCGGCGTTCGCATCCTGCGCGAGGATGGGGCGAGGATCGGCTTGGCGTCGAACTTCAGCATCCTCGACAGCGATGACGTCCTCGGCGTCCTGAAGGACGCCGGCGGGACGACCGACAACGCGACTGCGCGCCGCTGGCAATGGGCGATCGGAGCGTGGAAGAACCGCGGCTTGCGAGCCGCCGACGCCGAGGCCGAGGCGCTCTCTGGCGGCAACGACGGCCGCAGCACCGAGGACGCGCTCGTTGCCGTGCGCGTCATGCAGCGCTACGAGGAGCGCCTCGCCGCGTATCGCGCGACCGACTTCGACGATCTCATCGTCCTGCCGATGCGGCTCCTCGCCGACCACGCCGACGTCCGCGACGCCTGGCGCCAGCGGCTGCGCTACATCCTCGTCGACGAGTACCAGGACACGAACGGGGTCCAGTACGAGCTGATGAAGCTGATCGCCGGCAAGCGCGGCCACTTCACCGCCGTCGGCGACGATGACCAGAGCATCTACGGCTGGCGGGGCGCGACGATCGACAACCTGAAGCGGCTGCCGCTCGACTATCCGTCGCTGAAGGTGATCCCGCTCGAGCAGAACTACCGCTCGACCGGCAGCATCCTGGCGGCGGCGAACGCGGTGATCGGCCACAACCCGAAGCTGTTCGAGAAAAAGCTCTGGAGCGAGCTCGGCGCCGGCGAGCCGGTCCAGGTCGTCGAATGCGACGACGAGACGCACGAGGCGGAGCGCGCGGTTTCGCGCATCGAATCGCTCCGTGGCGCCGGCGCAGCGTTCGGCGATGTCGCCATCCTCTATCGCGCCAACCACCAGGCGCGCGTCTTCGAGCAGGCGTTGCGCAAGGCCGCCATTCCGTACAAGGTCTCGGGTGGCCAGAGCTTCTTCGAGCGCGCCGAGATCCGCGACCTCTGCGCCTGGCTGCGGCTGATCGTCAACGAAGACGACGACCCGGCGTTCCTGCGCGCGGTGACGAGCCCGAAGCGCGGCCTCGGCCACCAGACGCTCGCCGCGCTCGGCGGCTTCGCGCAGCGCTGGAAGTCGAGCCTGTTCGAGGCGCTGTTCGCCGACTCGCTCGCCGATGCGCTGCCGCGCCGGGCGATCGCCGGCTTGCACGAGTTCGGTCGTGTCGTCCACGCGCTGCAGGAGCGCGCCCGCGACGCGGTTGGCGGCGAGGCCGCGCAGGCACTTCTCCTCGACTGGCTGAAGGACATCGGCTACGAAGAGCACCTGCGCGAGAGCGAGGAGTCGCCGGCGCTCGCCGACGCGCGCTGGAGCAACGTGCTCGACTTCGTCGACTGGATCGCGCGCCGCTGCGGTGGCCGTGGCAGCGCTTCGACCGGCGACGAGGAAGCGGCGACGAGCGTCCTCGCGGTCGCCCAGACGATCGCGGTCATCATCAGCCTTGCCGAGCGCGGTGATGACCAGAATGTCGTCGCGCTGTCGACGCTGCACGCCGCCAAGGGCCTCGAGTGGCCGCACGTGATCCTGGCGAGCGTCAACGAAGGTCTGCTGCCGTTCGCTGGCGACGACGAGGAGGCGAGCGCTGCGCGTCTCGAGGAGGAGCGCCGGCTGATGTACGTCGGCATCACGCGCGCCCGCGCGACGCTCGCGATCAGCACGCTGCGCCGCAGGAAACGCGGTCGGCAGATGCAGGCCGCGCTGCCGAGCCGCTTCGTCGCCGAGATGAAGCTGCACCAGACGCAGCGTGCCGAGGATCCGCGCGCGAAGCTGATGGCGCTCAGAGCGGCCGCCGCGGAACGGGCACGGGCCGCTGGCGGCGCGGCTACATCCCCTTGAACAACCCCGCGTAGCTCCGGCTCACCTCGAGTTTCTCCGGGTTCCCGCGCACCGCGACGAGCTGGCGCCCGCGCAGATCGCGGGTGACACCGGCGATGGCGCGCGTGTTGACGAGCGTCGAGCGGTGGATCTGCCAGAACGTGTCGGCGTCGAGCTCCTCGACAAGCTCCTTGATCGGCTTTCGGATCAACGCCTCGATGGTCGCCGTCTGGACGCGCGTGTACTTCTCGTCGGAGATGAAGAAGAGGACGTCATCGACCGGAATCATCTGGATGCTGGCGCCGACCGTCGCCTGGATCCAGCGCAGCTTCGGCGCCGCGCCCGGGTTCATCTTCGTCGTCAGCTTCTGCAGCAGTTGCTGCATGCCGCTGATGTCGGGCGCCTCGCCGGCTTCGCGCTCGGCGATCCGCTTGCGCAGGCGCTCGACCGTGACCTGCAGCCGGTCGCGCTCTGCCGGCTTCAGCACGTAGTCGACGACGCCCTGCTCGAACGCCTCGATCGCGTACTGGTCGTAGGCGGTGATGAAGACGATCTCGGGGCCGTGCCACGGCTTGCCAGTGCCGACCGCTTCGACATCGTCGACATCGTCGTCGTCGACCGGCAGCTGCGCGATCGCGCGCGCTGCCTGGATGCCGGTCATTCCCGGCATCCGGATGTCGAGGAAAACGATCTCGGGCCGCAGCTTCTCGGTCAGCGCGACCGCCTCGGCGCCGTTCTTCGCCTCGGCGACGACCTCGAGCCCCGGCCAGACTTCAGCAAGGCGCGCCCGCAGCTGCTCGCGCAGCAGCCGCTCGTCGTCGGCGATCAGCGCCGTCGTCATGCCGCTGGCGCGGTGGTCGGCGGTGAGGGCGGCCTGCGGACGGCGCGCCAGACGAGCCAGCCGATGAGCAGGAGCGGCGATGCGACGAGCGCAAGCGAGGCTGCCGCCGCGAGGATGCCGATGCCGACGCCGAACACCGCGACGGCGAGACTGACGACGATCGCGAACGCGGCCACGATCAGCGCCACGATCGTGGCGCTGATCGCGATCGCGAACGCCGCGAAGAGCTGGCCGCCGCTCAGGCTGCCGAGCGAGAAGGTCTCGCCATCGACCGTGATCGTCGTGCCGTCGAGCGGCAGCGCCGCCCAGGCGACGGTGAGCGCAGCGACGACGACGAGGACGAGCAGCAGCAGCGCCGCCCCGGCCGCGGACCACCAGCGTTTCATGGCTTTGCTCCTTCGCGCATCTGCGCCTGGTAGGGAACAGTCAGGGTGACGATCGTTCCGCTCGGCAGATTGTCGGCCACCACCATCGACGCGCGGTCGCCGTAGAGCAGTTTCAGCCGTTCACGGATGTTGGCGAGGCCGATCCCGGTGCCGGCGGTGTCGGCGCGGCCGAAGCCGAGCCCGGTGTCGGCGACGGCGACGGCGAGCCTGCCGTCGACGATCTCGGCCGAGACCGTGAGCGTGCCGCCTTCGGCCTTCGGCTCGAGGCCGTGCTTGATCGCGTTCTCGACCAGCGACTGGATCATCATCGACGGGAACTCGGCCGAGAGCAGACCGTTCGGAACGTTGACGCTCGTCTGCAGGCGGTCTTCCATCCGCACCTTGAGGATCTCGAGGTACGGCCGGATCACCGCCATCTCGCGGCCGAGCGTCTGCGCGTTCGGGTTCGACTCGCGCATCGACGGCATCGACGCGCGCAGCAGCGCGATGAGGTTTCTCTGCATCTGGCTCGCCCGCGGCGGGTCGGTCTCGATCAGGTGATCGATCGACGCCAGCGTGTTGAACAGGAAATGCGGCTCGACCTGCGCCTGCATCGCCGCCATGCGCGCCTCGACGACCTGGCGCTTGAGCTGCTCCGACTCGGCGGTCTCGGTCGCGACGGCGGCCTTCACCTCGGCGAGCTTCTGGCCCTTGTAGGTGATCTTCAGGATCGCCGAGGCAATGATGATCAGCCACGCGAGCTGCGTCAGGAAGTCGCCGAAGGGGCGCCCCCGGGTGTGCCTGATGCTGCGCACGACGTCCTCGTCGACATGGGCGCGCTCCTCTGCTGCATCCTTCGCGGCCTCGGCGGCGTCTTTCGCCGTTTCGGCGGCCTGCTGCTGCGATTCGCGGATCGCCTCGACGACGGCGGCGCGCGCCTCCTCGACCGCTTCGCGCACTTCCTTGCTGTCGGCGCCCGGCGGCAGCTTGATATCGACGCCGGCCTGCGGCGTCGAGGCCGGTGGTGCCGGGGCCGACGCGGCGCCGGCGCCGCTCGATCCGGACGAGCCGGGCGATGCCGACGATCCGGGCACGGCAGCCGCCGGCGCCGATGCCGCCGGCATGCCGTGCAGATTCGGCGTGATGCGGACGCCATTGCGGTCAATCGAGATGACGACGTCGCGGCCCTCCGAATCCTTCTTCTCGATCTTCACCGCAGGCTCGCGGCTGCCCGGCCCGCGCGGCGGCATCGGCGGTACCGGCAGCGGCGGATGCGGCGGAATGACGTGGGTGTCGGGCAACTCGTTCGCGACGCTGCCGATCGTGTAGCTGAAGGGGGGCAGCCGCTGCAGGATCGCGGTCGCGATCAGGAGCAGGATCGCGAGCAGGAAGAAGCGCTTCCACGAGATCGAGACGAGCCAGTTGCCGTACTGATGAAAGAGGCGCATCGCACCCGCAGTGAACGCATGCCAGCCGCTCGCGGGTCGCGGTGCCGCCGGCGGCAGCGGCGGCGGCTCGGGCGGTGGAGCGGTGGGGGTCATGTCGACGCGCAGGCAGGTTCTTCGGATCGAGGCTGCACTGTAGGGGTCGCTTCCGGCCGCCGCGAGCGAGCTGCGATGAAGCGCAGCGCCGCGGGATCAGGGTGCAGCGGAGCGGGACGGACGCCGGCGATGCCGGCGCCTGTTGTTCGCGGCGACGGCCGGCTCAGGCCGGCCGCGAGGGCCCGCGGTCGGTGGTCATCGGCAGCGTCGTGTCCTCGAGCGGCTGCGTGTCGGGACCTTGTGCGCCCATGCGCGCGTCGGCCGCCTGCGCCGACAGCGCGAGCGGGCCGGCGCGCCAGTCGGCCATCAGCGCATCCCATTTCGGCCGCACTGCGGCGAGATGGCGCGCCTTGACGTGGCCGTAGCCGCGGATCCCGTCAGGGATGCGCGCGATCTCGATCGCCAGGCCATGGTTGGCCGGCCCGAGCGCGCGCAGCACCTCCTCGATCGAACGCCGGTACTCGTCGACGAGCTCGCGCTCGACGCGGCGCTCATCGCTGCGGCCGAACGGATCGAACGGCGTGCCGCGCAGGAACTTCATGCGCTCGAGGAGACGGAACGCCGACAGCATCCATGGCCCGAAGCGTTGCTTCTGCAGCTCGCCGCGTGCGTTCTTCTTCGCGGTCGCCGGCGGCGCGAGGTGGTAGGCGAGCTTGAAGTCCTTGCCGAGCTCGCCTTCGAACTGTGACGCCACCTTGGCGAGGAACTTCGGATCGGCATGCAGCCGAGCAACCTCGTACTCGTCCTTGTAGGCCATCAGCTTGAAGAGCGAACGCGCCACCGCCTCGGTGAGCCGCGTGCTCGGCCGTGCCGCGTCCGGCCGCGTCGCGGTGCGCGAGAACACGAGCTCGGCCTCCTTTGCGCGCGCGCTCTCGACGAAGGTTCGGTAGCGTGCCGCGTAGCCAGCGTTCTGGTAGGCGGTCAGGAACTCGACCCGGCGCGCGATCAGCTCGTCGATGTTGACCGAACGCTTGACGAGCTCGATCACCTGGCCGGCGCGGACGATCGCCTTGACGCCTTGCGGGTCGTGCGCGGCGCGGCGGCCCCACTCGAACGCCGCCTTGTTGTTCTCGACCTGGACGCCGTTCAACTCGATCGCGCGCATCAGCGCCGCGAGCGTCAGCGGCACCCGGCCCTGCTGCCAGGCGTAGCCGAGCATCAGCGGGTTGGTGTAAATCGAGTCGCCGAGCAGTTGCACGGCGAGTGTGTCGGCGTCGACGCCGCCGACGTGGTCAGGTCCGGCAGCGGCGGCAATCGCCGCGTCGCAGTTGCCGGCCGGGAACTGCCAGTCGGGGTTGCTGACGAACGCCGCAGTCGGTGTTGCGTGCGTGTTGAGCGCGACGAACGTCCGGCCCTCGCGCATCACCGCGAGCGTCGACTTGTTGGCGGTCACGATCGGATCGCAGCCGATGACGAGGTCGGCCTCGGCGGTGCCGACCTTGGTCGCCAGGATCGCGTCGGGCCGGTTGGCGATCTGGACGTGACTCCAGGTCGCCCCGCCTTTTTGCGCCAGGCCCGCGGAGTCCTGGGTGACGATTCCCTTGCCCTCGAGGTGCGCCGCCATGCCGAGCAGCTGGCCGATCGTGATCACGCCGGTGCCGCCGACTCCCGCGACCACGATGCCCCACGGCTTCTCGGCGACCGGCAGCGTCGGCTCCGGCGGCGACTGCACCGCGGCCAGGCGCGGCCGCTCGTGAGCGTCCTTCTTCGTGCTCTTCAGCTGGCCGCCCTCGACCGTGACGAAGCTCGGGCAAAAGCCCTTCAGGCACGAGTAGTCCTTGTTGCAGCTGTTCTGGTTGATGCGGCGCTTGCGGCCGAACTCGGTCTCGACCGGCTCGACCGAAAGGCAGTTGCTCTGCACCGAGCAGTCGCCGCAGCCTTCGCAGACGAGCTCGTTGATGACGACGCGCTTCGCCGGGTCCGCCATCGTGCCGCGCTTCCTGCGCCGGCGCTTCTCGGTCGCGCAGGTCTGGTCGTAGACGATGACCGTGCAGCCGGGGATCTCGCGCAATTGCTTCTGGATGTCGTCGAGCTCGTCGCGGTGGTGCACGGTGACGCTCGGCGCGAGGCCCGAGGCGACCGCGTGCTCCTCGTACTTCTCCGGCTCATCGGTGACGACGACGACCTTCGCGGCTCCCTCGGCGTCGAGCTCACGCGTCATCTCCGGCACGCGCATCGTGCCGTCGATCGGCTGACCGCCGGTCATCGCGACCGCGTCGTTGAATAGGATCTTGTAGGTGATGTTGACCTTGGCCGCGATCGCTTGGCGCACCGCGAGCAGCCCCGAGTGGTAGTAGGTGCCGTCGCCGAGGTTGGCGAAGATGTGCTTTTCGGTCGTGAATGGCTGCTGGCCGACCCACGACACGCCTTCACCGCCCATTTGGCTGTAGCTCACCGTCGAGCGGTCCATCCAGACCGCCATGTAGTGGCAGCCGATGCCGGCGACCGCGCGCGATCCTTCGGGCACCTTGGTGCTCGTGTTGTGCGGGCAGCCGCTGCAGAACCATGGCGCGCGCTCGCCGGTCGCGGTCGCGCCCATCGTCGCCGCCGCGCTCGCCGCCGCCAGGCTCCTTTCCTTGGCGTCGATCATGGCGATCCGCATCGCCATGCCGGTGGCGATGTCGGCGTCGACGCCGAGCTTGCCGAGGCGCTTCGCGATCGCGCGGGCGATGATCGCCGGCGTCAGGTCGGCCTGGGCACGCAACAACCAGTGCTGGCTCGGGTTGGCCTGGCTCCATTCGCCACCGCCCCGGTCGTCGTCGCTCTCGTCGAACTTGCCGAGCACGTGCGGCCGCACGTCGGGGCGCCAGCCGTAGAGCTCTTCCTTCAGCTGGTATTCGATGACCTGGCGCTTCTCCTCGACGACGAGGATCTCCTCCAGTCCTTCGGCAAACTCGCGCGTGATCGTCGCCTCGAGCGGCCAGACGACGTTGACCTTGTGCAGGCGCAGGCCGATCCGGCGGCAGGTTTCGTCGTCGAGACCGAGGTCGTGCAGCGCCTGGCGCGTGTCGTTGTAGCCCTTGCCGCTGGCGATGATGCCGAAGCGGTCGTGAGGGCCTTCGATGACGTTGTGGTTGAGCCGGTTCGCGCGCACATAGGCGAGCGCCGCGTACCACTTGTAGTCCATCAGCCGCGCTTCCTGCTCGAGCGGCGGGTCGGGCCAGCGGATGTGCAGGCCACCGGGCGGCATGCGAAAGTCCTCGGGCAGGATGATGTCGACCCGGTCCGGGTCGACTGAGACGCTCGCCGCCGACTCGACGATCTCCTGGATCGTCTTCATCGACGACCACACGCCGGCGAAGCGGCTCATCGCGAACGCGTGCAGCCCCATGTCGAGGATGTCCTGCACGCTCGACGGGAAAAAGACCGGCAGGCCGCACGCCTTGAAGATGTGGTCGCTCTGGTGCGCCGCGGTCGAACTCTTGGCGATGTGGTCGTCGCCGGCGATCGCGATCACGCCGCCGTGCCTGGCGGTGCCGGCCATGTTGGCGTGCTTGAAGACGTCGGAGCAGCGATCGACGCCCGGGCCCTTGCCGTACCAGATGCCGAACACGCCGTCGAACTTCCTGGTCTGCGGGTAGAGGTCGAGTTGCTGCGAGCCCCAGACCGCGGTCGCCGCGAGCTCCTCGTTGACGCCTGGCTGGAAGACGACGTTCTGCGCCGCGAGGTGCTTCTTCGCCGCCCACAGCGCCTGGTCGTAGCCGCCGAGCGGCGAGCCACGGTAGCCGCTGATGAAGCCGGCGGTGTTGAGGCCGAAGACGGCGTCGCGCTTTCGCTGCAGCATCGGCAGGCGGACCAGCGCCTGCACGCCGCTCATGAAGGCGCGACCCGACTCGAGCGCGTACTTGTCGTCGAGGGTGACGCTTTCGAGCGCCTTGCGGACGGCCTCGGGAAGAGGGGCATTCATCGCTGTCGGGACTCCGGTAGGAACTGATCGTGCGCCAGCCTGGCTCGTGGCCGGTCCGCGCAACGCGAGTGTAGGGATTCGCGGGTGTCCCGGCGGCCGGCGTCAGAACGCGGTCGCGACCATGACGACGACCGCTGCCGCCATCACCATCGTCGCAGCCCAGCCGAAGACGCGATGGCGAGTGGAGATCGTGAAGTGACCCATCAGCCGCTTCGACTGGCCGATCATCATCAGCACGACCATGATCGGCACCGAGATCACCCCGTTGACGATCGCGCTCAGGACCAGCGCCTTGATCGGGTCGACGTCGAAGTAGCCCATCAGCGAGCCGATGCCGGTCGCCGCGATGATGATCGAATAGAAGCCGCGCGCTTCGCGGAAGCCGTGCGAGAGGCCCGCCTTCCAGCCGAACAGCTCGCTCACCGCGTACGCCGCCGATCCGGCGAGGACGGGCACCGCGAGCAGGCCGGTGCCGACGATGCCGAGGCCGAAGACGAGGAACGCGAACTCGCCGGCGACCGGGCGGAGCGCCTCGGCCGCCTGCGCCGCCGTCTGAATGTTGGTGATGCCGTTCTGGTTCAGCGTCACCGCCGTCGCGACGACGATGCACATCGCGACCAGGTTCGACATGCCCATGCCGACGAACGTGTCCAGCTTGATCCGCGACAGGTGCTCGGCCGCGTATGCCTTGTGGCGACGCAGCGCGTGCGTCTCGGGGCGACGGCGGCCGTCCTCGACTTCCTGCGTCGCCTGCCAGAAAAAGAGATAGGGGCTGATCGTCGTACCGAGCACGGCGACGACCATCGCCGCGTAGTCCTTCCCGGTCGTGCCCGCGGGAAGGAACTTCCACGGCTGCGCCGACTCGACGATGGCCCGCCCCCACGGCACGCGCACGACGAGGACGACGGCGACGTAAGCGAGCAGCGTCAGCGTCAGCCATTTCAGGATCCGTACCGTCTTCTCGTACGAAAAGAAGACCTGGGTCCCGATGCAGATCGCGCCGAAGGCCAGCACGTAGAGCGGCTGCGGCCCGCCGACGATGAGCTTGAGCGCCTCGGCCATCGCGGCGACGTCGGCGGCGATGTTGACCGTGTTGGCGAAGACGAGCAGCCCGACCAGCGTCAGCGTCAGCCAGCGTGGGCAGATCTTGTCGATGTTGGTGACGAGTCCCTCGCTCGTCGCCCAGCCGATCCGCGCCGACAGCATCTGGATCCCGATCATCAGCGGCGTGGTCAGGAACAGCGTCCAGACGAGGCCGAAGCTGAACTGCGCTCCGGCCTGCGAGTAGGTCGCGATGCCGCTCGGGTCGTCGTCGGCGGCGCCGGTGATGAGGCCCGGGCCGAGCCGGCTCGCAAAGCCCTGCAGCTCCGCCTCGAGCGAGGGCTCGGCCTGGAGCTTCGGCGCTGCCGCGGCGAGCGTCTGCGAGTGGCGCCTTGCCGGCGGCTTCGCCGCCTTCGTCGCCGGCCTCGTGCCGCCCGTCTTCCTCATCGGTGCTGCTCCCACGCGCCGCGCGATGGCGCGAAGAGCGATTCTGCCTAGGCGGTGGCGGCCGCCAATCCGGCGAGGGCCTGCGCAACTCCGGCGCGAGCCCTCTCATCCCCGAGCCGGACCTAGGTCTGGACGAACTTGAGCGCGACGCCGTTGTTGCAGTAGCGCTTGCCGGTCGGCGGCGGGCCGTCGTCGAAGACGTGGCCCTGGTGGCCGCCGCAGCGCACGCAGTGGTATTCGACGCGGGGGACGATCATCTTGTGGTCGGTCTCGGTCGCGACCGCTCCCGGCAGCGACGCCCAGAAGCTCGGCCAGCCGGTGCCGCTCTCGAACTTGGTGTCCGACGAGAAGAGCGGCAACTCACAGCCGGCGCAGACGAAGCGGCCACGGCGCTTCTCGTGGTTGAGCGGGCTCGACCCGGGGTACTCCGTGCCTTCATGGCGCAGCACGTCATACGCGCTCGGGCTCAGGCGCTGCTTCCATTCGGCATCCGAAAGACGCAGCGGCTCGATCTTCGACGCGCCACCGGAATCGGCTTTCGGTGCAGCGGATTGCGCCGGCGCAAGGCGCGGCGCGATGCCGAGGACGGACAAGGCGGCAAGGAACGGACGGCGGGTCATGGCGACAGTCTCCCTGAAACGACCGTGGTGAGTCGGTGTGGCGCGAAAAACCTTTCTACGTCCCGGACCCCTGCGCGGATATGCCGTCGTACGCTGGCCAGGGATCGAACAGGTGTGCATCGATGCGATGGCGGACCGTGAATGACGGCGGCGCGTTGGCGTCGAGCCATGCTGCGAGCGCGGTGTCGAACGCGTCGACCTCGCCCGCCGGCAGCGCCGCGCCGACGCCGCGGCAGGCGCGCATGCGGCCGCGCCAGCTCGCCGGCGTAAACGGCACGTCGGCGTCGAACCAGAACATCGCCCGCAGCTGTGCCCGACCTTCGGCCCATGCCGGCTCGCTGGCGATCCGGCCCGACCAGTCGCTGCCCTGCCAGGCTGGATTGGCGCGCAGCACGAGCGCCTCGCTCGCGCGCGCGATCCGGTCGGCCCGTGGCAGCCAGCTGAAGTGCGTCGTCACCAGGACGCCACCCGGCTGCAGCAGGCGGCGTACCTCGGCGATCGTTCGCTCGACATCGAAGTACATCCAGCACTGGCTGGCGACGACGGCATCGAAGCTGGCATTGGCGAACGGGCACGCCTCGGCGGCGGCGACGACGAAGTCGACCGCCAGCCGTTCCGCGGCTGCGCTTCGCGTCGCCTCCTCGATCTGTCCCGGCGCGATATCGACGCCGCTGACGACCGCGCCGCGCCGGGCGAGCTCGCGCGCGACGAGACCAGTCCCGGTGCCGAGATCGAGGACGCGCTGGCCGCGGCCGCCGACACCGAGCGCGGTCAGCAACTCGTACATGCGTTGCGGTGGGCCGGGCCGGTGCGCCGCGTAGTCGGCCGAGGTCAGGCTCCAGTCGATCGGTCGGCCGCCGTCGATCGGCGGCGGCGCCATCGCGGCGGCACGCGTCGGCGGCGCGGATGTCATGACACGGGCCAGAGCGCCCACATGCGCAGCGGCTGCTTCATCCGCCCGGCGGCGGCTTCGGCGTCATCGCCCCAGCCCCAGAAGTAGTCGGCGCGCACCGCGCCGACGATCGCCGAGCCGGTGTCCTGGGCGACGACGAGGCGACGCAGCGGCCGCGTCGCGAGCGGCTCGGTCGTGTCGAGCCAGACCGGTGTGCCGTAGGGAATGCTCTGCGGATCGATCGCGATCGAGCGGCCCGGCGACAGCGCCACTCCCTGCGCGCCTTTCGGTCCGAGCGAAGGATCCGGCAGCGGCTCCTCGCGAAAGAAGACGACGCGCGGATTGCTGCGCAGCATCTCGTCGACGCGCTGCGGGTTCTGCCGCGCCCAGGCGCGGATCGCGGGCCACGACGCTTCGCCCGCGCGCAGTTGGCCTTGCTCGATCAGCCAGCGGCCGACCGATCGATACGGCTGGTCGTTGTGCGCTGCATAGGCGACGCGGACGATCGTCTGCGCGTGGCCCTGGTCGTCGACGAAGGCGAGCCGGCCCGACCCCTGCACCTGCAGGACGAGCGCATCGAGGCGGTCGTGCAGCCACGCGATCTCGTGCCCGCGCAGGCTCTTCTGCGCCGCCGGCAGCGTCTCGAGCTGCTGGCGCGTCCAGTAGGGCGAGCGCGTTGCGAGGTCGGTCGGCGGCGCGTACAGCGGGACGCGAAAGCCCGGCCGCGCGACGCGCGACGCTTCCACCAGCGGTTCGAAGTAGCCGGTCGCAAGGCCGACCGGGTCATGCTCGAGCGACTCAATCCGGTACGGCCGCAGCTGCTGCTCCAACCAGTCGCGCAGCGCCGCGTCGCCTTGCAGTGGCGTCTGGCGCGCCTTGGCGCAGGCGTCGAGCCAGGCCGGCGCGGGCCGTTCGCAGCTGCGCAGGAAAGCGGCCCAGAACTCGCCGACGCGGTCGCCGCTCCAGCCGGGCAGATCGCTCCAGCGCACTGCCACCCAATGTGCGCGCGGGCGCTCGACCGTCGCCGCGCCGAGGTCGTCGCGGCTCGATGGTGCCGCTTCGGTCGCCAGTGGCAGCGGCGGCGCGGTGGGCGCGGTCGGCGGCGGCGTGCTCGAACAGGCGACAACGATCGCCGCCGCTGCTGCCACGCCAAGGCGTCCTGTTCCTAGAATCTGCGCCGCCGCCAGCCGCCTGGCGCCATCGAAAGCGCGGGTCATGTGGGTCATTCTGCTGGAAGCCTTGGCAGCGCTCGCGCTGCTGCTCTTCATCATCTGGTGGACGATGTTTTCCGGCCGCCCGCGCGGCGAGCGGCGCGACGACCGCGATCCGCCTGATGAGGCGCCCTGAAGGGTCAGGGCACGAACGCGAGGACGAGGAAGGCGGCGAAGATCACGAGGTGGACCGCGCCTTGCAGCACGTTGGTGCGACCGGTGCCGAGCGTGATCGCACCGACCGCGAAGGTCAGCGCAAGCAGCACCAGGTCGGTGGGCGAGAGGCCGAGCTCGAGCGGGATGCCAAGCAGCACCGAGGCGACCGCGACCGCCGGGATCGTCAGGCCGATGCTCGCGAGCGCCGAGCCGAGCGCCAGGTTGAGGCTGGTCTGCATCCGGTCGGCGCGCGCAGCGCGCACCGCGGCCCAGGTCTCGGGCAGCAGGACGAGCAGCGCGATGACGATGCCGATCACTGCCTGCGGCGCCCCCGCCGCCGCGACGCCGCTCTCGACCGCAGGCGACAGCACCTTGGCGAGGCCGATCACCGCGAGCAGTGCGACGAGCAACAGCGCGAAGCTCGTCCACGTCACGGCGACCGTCGGCGGCGGCGCGTGCGCGCCTTCGTCGCCAGTGGCCTCAGGCGGCAGGAAGTAGTCGCGGTGGCGCACCGTCTGCACGAACACGAATGCACCCCAGAGCACGAGCGACGCGGCGCCCGCGAATGCCAGCTGCACGCCGCTGTAGTAGGGGCCTGGCGTGCTCGTTGTGAAGGTGGGTAGGACGAGCGACAGCGTCGCCAGGGCGATCAGCGTCGCCAGCGCCGACGTCGCGCCTTCGAGGCGGAACGTCTGCTCGCGGTGGCGGATCCCGCCGGCGAGCAGACACAGGCCCGTGACGCCGTTGCAGATGATCATGATCGCCGAGAAGATCGTGTCGCGCGGCAGCGCCGCCTTGTCGGCGCCCCCAGGAACCATCATCGAAAGGATCAGCGCAACCTCGATCACCGTGACGGCGAGAGCGAGGATCAGCGTGCCGAACGGCTCGCCGACGCGATGGGCGACGACCTCGGCGTGGTGGACCGCGGCGAGAACGGCGGCGAACAGCGCCGGCACTGCGAGCGGCAGCAGCAGCGCGCCGAGTGGCACGACGAGAGCCGCGCCGACCACGGCGACAGCGATGAGCGGCGCGGCGATGGACCAGCGGCCTGTCATCGGCGCGCGTCAGTGCAGCGCCGACGCGAGCGTCAGGCCGAACTCGGCAATCTTCGCCTCAAAAGGCTCGGCTTCCTCGGACATGCAGAAGAACGTGCCGCGCATCGTGCCGTTCGGCGTCGCGATCCGCGTCCAGCTCGTGTACTCGAAGCTCTCGCCCGGTTTGAGGACCGGCTGATGGCCGACCACGGCAAGGCCGCGGACCTCGTCGACGTGGCCGGTGGCGTCGGTGATGACCCAGTGGCGGGCGATGAGCTGGCCGGTGACGTCGCCGCTGTTCCTGATCGTCACCGTGTAGGCGAACGCGTACTGGCCCTTGTCGCGGTCCGACTCCTTGGGCAGATGGCGTACGGCGACGCTGGTCGTGAATTCGGGACGGGCCATGCGCGATTCTAGGTGGCGGCCTTCGATCGACGCTGCCCGCGTGCCCGAAGCGGACACCTAGAATCGTCCGCGCATGTCGCGCCACCGCATCGCCCCGAGCATCCTGTCGGCCGACTTCGCCCGTCTCGGCGACGAGGTGCGCGAAGTCATCGCCGCCGGCGCTGACTGGATCCACTTCGACGTGATGGACAACCACTACGTGCCGAACCTGACGATCGGGCCGATGGTCTGCGAGGCGCTGCGCAAGCACGCTGTCCGTGCCGACGGCGTGAAGGTGCCGATCGACGTCCACCTGATGGTCGAGCCGGTCGACGCCCTCGCGCAGGCGTTCGCCAAGGCCGGCGCCGACCTGATCAGCTTTCACCCCGACGCGAGCACGCACGTCGATCGCACGCTGCAGCTGATCCGCGACGCTGGCTGCCGAGCAGGGCTCGTCTTCAACCCGGCGGTGCCGCTCGACGTCCTCGACTGGGTGATCGACAAGGTCGACCTCGTCCTCGTTATGAGCGTGAATCCGGGCTTCGGCGGGCAGAGCTTCATCCCGTCGGCGCTGAGGAAGATCGGCCGGGCGCGAGAGCGGATCGCCGCCAGCGGGCGCGACATCCGGCTCGAGGTCGACGGCGGCATCAAGGTCGACAACATCCGCGCCGCTGCCGACGCCGGCTGCGATACCTTCGTCGCCGGCAGCGCGATCTTCGGCGCCGCCGACTATCGCGGCGTGATCGACGCGATGCGCGCTCGGCTCGCGGCCTGAGGACCGGCGCGGCGAAGTCGCCATGCATCGCCACAACGACGGCCACGCCCACACGCACGGGCATTCGCACCCGCACGGGCACGCGCACGCCCACGGGCCGGTGGCGGCGGATGCGGTGCCGAGCCTCGAGCGCGCGTTCGCGATCGGCATCGCGATCAACGTCGCCTTCGTCGTCGTCGAGGCGTACTACGGCTGGCGCGCCGACTCGCTGGCGCTGCTGGCCGACGCCGGCCACAACCTCGGCGACGTCCTCGGCCTCGTCCTCGCGTGGGCCGGCGCATTCGCCGGCCGCCTCGCTCCCGACGCGCGCCACACCTACGGCTGGAAGCGGGCGTCCATCCTCGCTGCGTTCGCCAACTCGCTGCTGCTGCTGGTCGCGATCGGCTCGCTCGCCTGGGCGGCGATCGGCCGCCTGTCGGCGCCGGCGCCGATCGCCGCGGGCACCGTGATGGCGGTGGCCGCGATCGGCATCGTCGTCAACGGCGCGACCGCATTGCTCTTCCTGCGCGGCAGCCACGGCGACCTCAACGCGCGCGGCGCGTTTATCCACATGGCCGCCGACGCAGCGGTCTCGGCCGCCGTCGTCGTCGCCGCAGCGCTCACGGTCTGGCTCGGCTGGAGCTGGCTCGATCCGGTCGCGAGCCTGGTGATCGCGTGCGTCATCCTGCTCGGCACCTGGGGCTTGTTTCGCGACTCGCTGCACCTCATGTTCGATGGCGTGCCGACTTCGATCAACCTCGATGCCGTCCGCGCCGAGCTCGCGGCGCTGCCCGGCGTCGCCTGCGTGAGCGACCTCCACGTCTGGGCGACCGGGACGACCGACGTCGCCCTGACCGCCCATCTGACGATGCCAGGCGGCCCGCCCGGAGACGCCTTCTATCGCGCCGCCGCCGGCCGCATGCACGAGCGCTTCGCGATCGACCACGTCACCTTGCAGGCCACGAGCGTGGCGCTGATGACGCCGTGCGACCCTGCCGCCGTCGCCGCGCCGGCGCCGCAGCCCGCGACCCACGCGCACTGAGCCGGCGATGAAATACAAGGACTACTACGAGACGCTCGGCGTGCCGCGGACGGCGACGCAGGACGACGTCAAGCAGGCCTACCGCAAGCTCGCCCGCAAGTACCACCCCGACGTCAGCAAGATGGCCGACGCCGAGGCGCGGTTCAAGGAGATCAACGAAGCCAACGAGGTCCTGAAGGATCCGGAAAAGCGGGCCGCCTACGACCAGATGGGCAGCAACTGGAAGGCCGGCCAGGAATTCCAGCCGCCGCCGAACTGGGACGCCGGCTTCGAGTTCCGCGGAGGCCAGGGCAGCCCGTTCGGCAACGGCGGCGGGTTCGCCGGCGGCGAGGCGTTCGATGCCAGCGACTTCTTCGAGACGCTGTTCGGCCGCCGCGGCGCTGCAGCCGGAGCGGCGCGCGGCCGCCGCGGCAGCGTGCAGGGCGAGGACCACCACGCCAAGGTGCTGATCGACATCGAGGACGCGTACCGCGGCGCCGAGCGCACGATCTCGCTGCGCGCTCCGGTCGAGGCAGCCGACGGCCGTGTCGTCATGCAGGAGCGAACGCTCGACGTCCACATCCCGAAGGCGATCCGGCCGGGTCAGCACCTGCGCCTCGCGGGGCAGGGCAACGCCGGCATCGGCGGCGGCAAGGCCGGCGACCTCTACCTCGAGATCGCGTTCAACCCGCATCCGCGCTTTCGTGTCGACGGCGCCGACGTCTACGTCGACGTGGCGCTGGCGCCGTGGGAGGCCGCGCTCGGCGCAACGGTCGACGTGCCGACGCCCGAAGGCACGGTGCAGCTGACCGTGCCGAAGGGCTCCGCCGGCGGCCGCAAGCTCCGCCTCAAGGGCCGCGGATTGCCAGGCAAGAACCCGGGCGATCTCTACGCCGTGCTCGCGATCGTCACGCCCAGGGCCGAGAACGACGCCGGACGCGCCGCATACGAGAACCTGGCCAAGGCGTTCCCCGACTTCCAGCCCCGCACGCCCACGTAACGCGCTCTTGTCATGAACCAGCGAACGATCTCCAGCGCACTGCGCGGCAGCGTCGTCGAAGAGGACCTGGAGCTGACGACACTCGAGCTGTGCCGCGCCTGCCGCACATCCGAGCAGCAGATCGAACTCTGGGTCTTCGAAGGCATCCTGCAGCCGCGCGGCGGGTCGCGCGAGTCGTGGCGTTTCGGCGGCGATTCGCTCTCCAGGATGCAAACGGCGGCGCGCCTGATGCGCGACCTCGATCTCAACACCCCGGGCGTCGCCCTGGCTCTCGACCTGCTCGAGCGCATCGCCGAGCTCGAATCGCGCCTGGCGCGCTGAACCACCATGCGTCGACTCTCCTCGGTTCTTCTCGTCGTCGCGGCCGCTTCGCTCGCGGCCGCTTGCTCCAGTCCCGATCCGATGCCGGGCGGCAGCGACGGCGCGCCGCTGTCGCTGGTGCAGATCGCGACGATCGTCGCCAGTCCCGATCGCAGCGAAGCCGATCGCCGCAACGACGCGCGCAGAAAGCCGGTCGACATGCTCGAGTTCGCGGGCGTCCGCCCCGGCATGACCGTGCTCGACGTCAGCTCCGGCGGCGGCTACACGACCGAACTGCTCGCGCGCGCGGTCGGGCCGCGCGGCCGCGTGTTCGCCCAGACTCCGCGGCCGCCGTCACCGGGCCTGGCGGAGCGACTCAAGACGCCGGCGGCGGCGAACGTGGTCTCGGTCGTCCGCCCGTTCGAGAGCGCGCCGCCACCCGATCTGCCCGCTGGCTTCGATCTCGTCACGCTGATGTTCAACTACCACGACATGGGCCACCTCGGCGTCGATCGCGCGCGCATGAACGCGGCGATCTTCGCCGCATTGAAGCCGGGCGCTTCGTTCGTGATCGCTGACCACTCCGGTCGGCCGGGCACGGGGATCTCGGAATCGGGAACGCTCCATCGCGTCGAGGAAACGCTCGTTCGCCGCGAGGTCGAGGGCGCCGGCTTTCATCTCGCCGCCGAAGGCATGTTCCTGCGCAACCCGAACGATCCGCGCGATCGCGGCGAGGCCGATACGCTGCAGCCGAAGGACGAGTTCGTCCTCAGGTTCGTGAAGCCCTGAGCGGCTTTCTCGCCGCAGCGCGCGTAGCACGCGCGACCGGGACTCCGGAATTGGCCTTGACCTCCTTCAGTACGACGCTCGAGCGGATGTGCGTCACGCCGGGCAGCTTGAACGCGACGTCGTGGAGGAACGCCTCGTAGGTCTTGATGTCCTCGACGAGCACCAGGATGCTGTAGTCGGCGGCGCCCGTCGTGCTGTAGCAGCTGACGATCTGCGGGCACGCGGCGACGGCGCGCTCGAACTCGCGCACCGTGTGCTCGGTGTGCTGGGTCAGGTTCACCTCGGCGAGGACCGAGAGCGCGAGGCCGACGCTTTCGCGGTCGATCGTCGCGCCGTAGCCGCGGATGACGCCAGCCGCTTCCATGTCCTTGACGCGTTTCCAGCACGGCGTCGCCGAGAGGCCGACGGCGGCGGCGAGCTGCTGGACGGTCTGGCGCGAATCGCGTTGCAGCTCGGCGAGCAGCGAACGGTCCTTGTCGTCGAGAACGTACATGTCATCGTGTCTGAAATGGCAGAAGATTATTCTGCAAATCGCCTTGCGCGAGGTGAGAAAAGAAGCAAATTCCGACGAGCCTCAGCTAGATTGCACCTTTCGCTCCTTGCCAGGAGGGCTCGTCATGCCAGCCTCGCTCACCCGCCCCGACTACGCCCTCGCCGACAACCTCGGCGCGCATGCCGGCACCGTCTTTCTCACCGGCACGCAGGCGCTGATCCGCTTGCCGCTGATGCAGCACGCTTGTGATGCCGCGGCCGGCATCTCGTCGCAAGGATTCATCAGCGGCTATCGGGGCTCGCCGCTCGGCATGGTCGACATGCAGGCGTGGAAGTCGGCGAAGCTGCTCGACGCCGCGGGCGTCAAGTTCCTGCCCGCGATCAACGAAGAGCTCGGCGCGACCGCGGTCCTCGGCACGCAACGCGTCGAGTCCGATCCCGAGCGCACCGCCGACGGCGTCTATGCGATGTGGTACGGCAAGGGCCCGGGCGTCGACCGTGCCGGCGACGCTCTCAAGCACGGCAACGCGTACGGCGCGTCGCCGCACGGCGGGGTCCTCGTCGTCGCCGGCGACGACCACGGCTGCGTCTCGTCGTCGATGCCGCATCAGAGCGACGCCACGATGCAGTCGTGGCACATGCCAGTGCTCGCGCCGGCCAACGTCGCCGAGTACCTCGAGTTCGGTCTCTACGGCTGGGCGCTGTCGCGCTTCTCGGGCAACTGGGTCGGCTTCACGGCGCTCTCGGAAGTCGTCGAGAGCGGCTCGACGGTCGACCTCGACGAGACCAATGCCCGCGTCGCCGCCTGGAAGGACGCCGCCGCGGTCGTCGCCGAGACCGGCTTCGTTGCCCCGGCCGAGGGGCTCCACTATCGCTGGCCCGACCTGCCGTCGCTCAAGATCGAGGCGCGCCTGCACGCCAAGCTCGACGCC
The DNA here is from genome assembly GCA_036272325.1 of Caldimonas sp. GTDB lineage: Bacteria > Pseudomonadota > Gammaproteobacteria > Burkholderiales > Burkholderiaceae_C > Schlegelella_A. The sequence goes on from DATAYY010000126.1 coordinate 28,369, forward strand.
GTCCGGGCATTCTCGAAGGTCAACGCGATCGATCGCGACATCGTCACGGCAGCGAAGGCCAGCGTCGGCATCGTCACCTGCGGCAAGGCGCACTTCGACCTGCTCGAGGTGTTCCGCCGCCTCGACATCCCGCTCGCGGCGCTCGCCGCTGCGGGGATCCGCATCTACAAGGTCGGCCTCGCGTATCCGGTCGAGCCGACGCGGCTCGACACGTTCGCCGACGGGCTCGACGAGATCCTCGTCGTCGAGGAGAAGGCCGGCCTCGTCGAGCAGCAGCTGCGCGATCTCTTCTACAACCGCGCGGTGCGGCCGAAGGTCGTCGGCAAGCGCGACGCCAGTGGCCGGCCACTCGTGAGCGAGCTCGGCGAGCTGCGGCCGTCGCGGCTGATCGAGATCGTCGCCGCCTGGCTCGCGCAGCGCTTCCCGGCACTGGATCGCCGCCATCTGGTGCGCGACTTCACCGTCCCCGAGCTGCTCTCGAACGACGGCGATGCAGTCATGCGCGTCCCTTACTTCTGCGCGGGCTGCCCGCACAACACGTCGACCAGGGTGCCCGAGGGCTCGCGCGCGCAGGCCGGCATCGGCTGCCACTTCATGGCGTCGTGGATGGACCGCGACACCGAAGGCCTGATCCAGATGGGCGGCGAGGGCGTCGACTGGGTCTCGCACGCGATGTTCACCAAGGTGCCGCACGTGTTCCAGAACCTCGGCGACGGCACGTATTACCACTCGGGCTACCTCGCGATCCGTCAGGCGATCGCCGCCGGGACCAACGTCACCTACAAGATCCTCTTCAACGACGCGGTCGCGATGACCGGCGGCCAGCCCGTCGACGGCATCATCTCGGTCGACGCGATCGCGCGCCAGGTCGAGGCCGAGGGCGCGACCAAGGTCGTCGTGCTCTCGGACGACATCGCCAAGTACGACGGGATCCACGCGAAGTTCCCGGCCGGCACCGAGTTCCACGACCGCGCCGAGCTCGACGCCGTGCAGCGGCGCCTGCGCGAGATGCCGGGCGTGACGATCCTGATCTACGAGCAGACCTGCGCTGCCGAGAAACGCCGGCGGCGAAAGAAAGGCGAGCTCGTCGACCCGGCGCGGCGCCTTGTCATCAACGAACGCGTCTGCGAAGGCTGCGGCGACTGCTCGGTGCAGTCGAACTGCGTCGCGGTGCTGCCGCTCGAGACCGAGCTCGGCCGGAAACGGACGATCGACCAGTCGAGCTGCAACAAGGACTACTCGTGCGCGAAGGGCTTTTGCCCGAGCTTCGTCGGCGTCGTTGGCGGCCGGCTGAAGAAACGCCCGGGAGCGCTCGCCGGCGCTGCCGCCGAGCGGTTCACCGGGCTGGTGGCGGGCCTGCCGCTGCCCGCACCGCATGTCTGGACCGGGCCGTACGACCTCCTGGTCACCGGCGTCGGCGGCACCGGCGTCGTCACCGTCGGCGCGCTGATCGCAATGGCCGCTCACCTCGAGGCGCACTCGGCGAGCGTGCTCGACTTCATGGGCTTCGCGCAGAAGGGCGGCTCGGTGCTCTCGTTCGTCCGCCTCGCCAGGGACAAGGCGGCGCTCAACCAGGTGCGGATCGACGCCCAGCAGGCCGATGCCGTGCTCGCCTGCGACGCCGTCGTCGCTGCCTCGGCCGACGCGCTGCAGACGGTCCGCCGCGGCCGCACGCGCGTGCTCGCGAACCGGCATGAGATCCCGGTCGCGGAGTCGATCTCGAACCCTGAGGCCGAGCTGCGCATTGATGCGCTGCTGGACAAGATCGCCTTCGCCGCCGGCGCGGAACGCGTCGAAACGATGGACGCGCAGCGCCTCGCCCAGGACTTTGTCGGCGACACGATCGTCGCCAACATCGTCGCGATGGGATACGCCTGGCAACGTGGCCTGGTGCCGGTGGGACTGCACGCGATGCTGCGCGCGATCGAGCTGAATGGCGTCGCGGTCGAGGCCAACAAGGCGGCGTTCTCGCTCGGCCGCCTCGCCGCCGCCGACCCGGCGGCGGCGCGCGAGCTGCTGCACGAGCCCGACCCGGCGCGGGCGCAAGCCGAATCGCTTGGCGCGCTGATCGAGCGTTCAGCGCGCTTCCTCCTTGCCTATCAGAGCGCCGCCTATGCCGAGCGCTATCGGGGCATCGTCGCCAAGGTGCGTGCGAACGAAGCAGCGCTCGTCGGTGCCGGGGCGCCGCTGCCGCTGACGCGCGCCGTCGCCGAGCAGCTGAGAAAGCTGATGGCGTACAAGGACGAGTACGAGGTCGGCCGCCTCTTCACCGATGGCGAGTTCCGCCGCCAGCTGGCCGAGCAGTTCGAAGGCGACGACCTCGCGCTCGAGTTCTACATGGCGCCGCCGGCACTCGTGAAGCCGAAGGGCGCGGCCGCGAAGGCGCCGCGCAAGATGCGCTTCGGTTCGTGGATGCTGCCGCTGCTCAGGATCCTCGCCAGCGCCAAGGTGCTGCGCGGGACGCCGTTCGATCCGTTCGGCCGCACCGAGGAGCGCCGCCTCGAGCGGCGGCTCGTCGCCGAGTACGAGGCGCGCATCGACCAACTCCTCGCAGGGCTCAGCGCCGACCGGCACGCCGTCGCCGTCGCGATCGCCAACGTGCCGGGGTCGATCCGCGGCTACGGCCACGTCAAGCTGGCGAGCCTCGCGATCGCGCGGGCGCGCGAGAGCGAGCTGCTGAACCGGTTCGATCCCGAACGCTATCCGCGGCCCATGGGTCCGGCCGTCGCCGGCCAGTTTCGAGGCATTCCCGTGACCACCGCGCGCTGACCCGAGTCCCGGAACCCTGACGCGGGTCCCCTGAGCTCCGCGGCTCAGGCGACGGCGGGGAGAAACTTGCCGAGCTTTGCGACCAGCGCGTCGCGCGTGAACGGCTTGACGATGAAGTCGGCCGCTCCGGCCTGCATGCTGCGCACGAGCGTGTCGAAACGCGCCTCGCCCGTCAGCATGACGACGGGGATCGCGGCGAGCGCGGGGCTCGACTTGAGCTGCTCGGTGATCGCGACGCCGTCGCGCCCCGGCAGCATGATGTCCATCAGGACGAGGTCAGGCGCGATCGCCTGGATGCGATCGAACGCAGCGCCGCCGTCGCTTTCGAAGACCAAGTCGACGTCGGGCGCGAGCATCGCGGCGACGAGCTCGTGCAGTGCCTCGTCGTCCTCGACGACGACGACGACCGGCCGCCGCCGCTCCGCCCCGGCCGCCGCGGCAGGCGCTGCGGCGGCTGTCGGCTCGGCAGCCTCTCGCGCCACTGTCCGTCCGTGCACCGCGAGGCGGACGCTCGTTGCCAGGCGATGCTCGTCGACCGGCGCCGGAAAATGCTGCACGTAGTCGTAGATCACGCCCTGGCGGCACAGGCGCGCCGCGGCAGCGGTATTGGCGGCGTCGCAGAGCGCGATCAGGGTCGGCGCCCCATCTCGGCCTGCTTCGCGAAGCGCAGGCGCGATCTGCTCGATCAGCGCCAGCGACGGCAGCGCCAGAACGATCACCTCCGCACGGCCGGCCCTCGCCTGCGCGATCGCGTGGTCGGAACGCACGCAGACCCGCACGCCCGCGGCGAGATCGCCGTTCAGGAGCGCCGCAGCGGCGCGGGCGCTGTCTTCGCCGTCGGCGACGACAAGGGTGCGGGGCGGGTCGGCCAGCGTCATCGTGCGCGGGATTCTGGTGCTGCGGCGTCGTCGCGCCCGTTTCGCAAGGCCTGCTGCCGTGACCAACGCACGCCCGCTGCCTCGCAGTCAGCGTCGAGTCGGCCCGCTGCTACACTTTTGCGATGCTTCCGTCCTGCACGCTCTCGGCCAGGTCGCTCGACCGGGGAGCCTGGCCTTGGCGCCGCTTGAGGCCGTCGGCGCGACGCTGATCGCTCCGCGGCAGTAGGGCACCGAGCGCGCCCCTCCAGTTCCGGCGTTCGCCGGAGCGACCCTCCGAACAGCCGCGACTCGACGCGTGTCGCAACAGACGTGGGGACCTCGCCTCCCGGCGACCATGCCATGACCGAACTCGAATTCCAGAGCCTGGCGCTGCAGGGATACAACCGCATCCCGCTGATCGCCGAGGCGTTCGCCGACCTCGAGACGCCGCTTTCGCTCTACCTCAAGCTCGCGCGCGGCGGCGCCGCCGCCGGCGGGCGCAACAGCTTTCTGCTCGAATCCGTCGTCGGCGGCGAGCGCTTCGGCCGCTATTCGTTCATCGGCCTGCCGGCAAGGACGCTGCTGCGCTCGACCGGATTTCGGACCGAGGTCGTCACCGACGGCAGCATCGTCGAGACGAGCGAGGGCAACCCGATCGACTTCATCGCCACGTACCAGCAGCGCTTTCGGGTTGCGCTGAGGCCCGGCCTGCCGCGCTTTTGCGGCGGCCTCGCCGGCTACTTCGGCTACGACGCGATCCGCTACATCGAGCCGCGCCTTGCCGCATCGGCACGGGCACGGCCACTCGCTGACCCGATCGGCACGCCCGACGTGCTGCTCGTGCAATGCGAGGAAGTGGCGGTGATCGACAACCTGTCGGGACGGCTCTATCTGATCGTCTACGCCGACCCCGGCGCTCCTGAGGCATTCGCCGCGGCGCGGCGGCGGCTGCTCGCCCTGACCGACCGCCTGCGCGCGAGCGTCATCGCGCCGGCGGTCGAGCGCGGCGCCGCCGAACCGGTGCGGCGCGAGTTCGCGAAGGACGACTTCCTCGCCGCGGTCGCGAAGGCGAAGGATTACATCGCCGCGGGCGACCTGATGCAGGTCCAGATCGGCCAGCGCATGACGAAGCGCTATGCCGGCTCGCCGCTCAGCCTGTACCGGGCGCTGCGGTCGCTGAATCCATCGCCGTACATGTACTTCTACGACCTCGGCGAGTTCCAGATCGTCGGCGCGTCGCCCGAGATCCTGGTCCGGCGCGAGCACGCTGCAGAAGGCGACAAGGTGACGATCCGCCCGCTCGCAGGAACGCGGCCGCGCGGCGCGACGCCCGAGCACGACCGCGCGCTCGAGGCCGAGCTGCGCGGCGATCCGAAAGAGCGCGCCGAGCATCTGATGCTGATCGACCTGGCGCGAAACGACATCGGCCGGATCGCCAGGACGGGCAGCGTGAAGGTGACCGAGGCATTCGCGATCGAGCGCTACTCGCACGTGATGCACATCGTCAGCAACGTCGAAGGCGTGTTGCAGGATGGCATGACGAATCTCGACGTCCTGCGGGCGACCTTCCCCGCCGGCACGCTGACCGGCGCGCCGAAGATCCGCGCGATGGAGCTGATCGACGAGCTCGAGCCCGTCAAGCGCGGCGTCTACGGCGGCGCCTGCGGCTACCTCAGCTACGCCGGCGACATGGACGTCGCGATCGCGATCCGGACCGGCATCGTCAAGGACGGCGAGCTGCACGTGCAGGCGTCGGCGGGCATCGTCGCCGACTCGGTTCCCGAGCTCGAGTGGAGCGAGACCGAAGCGAAAGCGCGCGCACTGCTGCGCGCCGCCGAGCTCGTCGAGGAGGGGTTCTGACATGCTCCTCGTGATCAACAACTACGACAGCTTCACGTTCAATCTCGTCCAGTACTTCGGCGAGCTGGGAGAGGACGTCCGCGTGTTCCGCAATGACGAGATCGACGTCGCCGGGATCGCCGCCGAGCGACCCGACACGCTGGTCCTCTCGCCCGGGCCGTGCACGCCGGCCGAAGCGGGCGTCTGCGTCGAGGCGATCCGCGCCTTCGCGGGCAAGCTGCCGATCCTCGGCGTCTGTCTCGGCCACCAGGCGATCGGCGCCGCGCTCGGTGGCAAGGTCGTGCGCGCGCGGCGGCTCATGCACGGCAAGGCCGACGTCGTTCACCACGACGGGCGCGGCGTCTTCACGTCGCTGCCGGAGCGCTTCTCGGTGATCCGCTACCACTCGCTCGCGATCGACAGGGAGAGCCTGCCGCGCGAGCTCGAGGTGTCTTCGACGGCGAGCGACGGCGAGATCATGGGCGTTCGCCACCGCGGGCTCGCGGCGACGAAGACGCCGCTCGAAGGCGTCCAGTTCCATCCCGAGTCGATCCTCACCGAGCACGGGCACGCGATGCTGAAGAACTTCCTCGAGGCGGGGCGATGAGCGCTGCCGGCATTGTCGATCTTCGCAGCGACACGGTGACGCGGCCGACGGCGGCGATGCGCGCCGCGATGGCCGCCGCCGAGGTCGGCGACGACGTCTTCGGCGACGACCCGAGCGTCAATGCGCTACAGGACAAGATCGCCGCGATGCTCGGCAAGGAAGCGGCGCTCTTCGTCGCCAGCGGCACCCAGGGCAACCTGGTCGCGATCATGAGCCACTGCGGCCGCGGCGATGAATACATCGTCGGCCAGATGGCGCACACCTACCGCTGGGAGGGCGGCGGCGCGGCGGTGCTCGGCAGCGTGCAGCCGCAGCCGCTCGAGCATGCAGCCGATGGCTCGCTGCCCCTGGCGTCGATCGCCGCTGCGATCAAGCCCGACGATCCCCACTACGCGAAGAGCCGGCTGCTCTGCCTCGAGAACACGACCGGCGGCAAGGCGTTGCCGCTCGCCTATCTCGGCGAGGCGTGCGCGCTCGCAAAGCGGCGCGGCCTCGCGACCCACCTCGACGGCGCGCGCCTCTTCAACGCGGCCGTCGCGCTCGGCGGCGATCCGCGCGCGACTGCGGGGGCGATCGCGGCGCCGTTCGACAGCCTCTCGGTGTGCTTCTCGAAAGGACTTGGCGCACCGGTGGGCTCGGCAATCGTCGGCTCGAGCGACGTCATCGCGCGCGCCCTTCGCTGGCGCAAGATGGTCGGCGGCGGCATGCGCCAGGCCGGCATCGTTGCCGCCGCGGCGCTGCACGCGCTCGACCACCACATCGACCGCCTCGCCGACGATCACGCCCTGGCGACGCGACTCGCCGACGGCCTCGCCGGCCTGCCGGGCCTCAAGGTCGAGCGCCCGCAGAGCAACATCGTCTTCGCCGACCTGAGCGGCGAGCGCGCGCCGGGTCTCCTGCCCTACCTGAAATCGCGAGGCGTGCTGGCGACGGGCTTGTACCGTCTGCGCTTCGTCACCCACCTCGACGTCGATCGCGCCGGCGTAGATCGCGCCATCGCCGCGATGGCCGACTACTTGAACGACTGAGCACCGCGACCCCGGGCAGGTCCCGGCGTGCCGCTCACATCGGCGGCTCGAAGCCGTTGCGGCCGACGAGGACCGCGGTCGCCACCGGTTGGCCGTCTCGCGTCTGAGCGATGACGGTGGTCTTCGCACCGGCGACGACGAGCGATCGATGGCCCGGCTTCGTCGTGACGACGGGAACGCCGTTCGGCACCTGGATCGTCTTCGCGCCGTCCTTGTAGCGCAGCGTCATCGTGCGCACGTCCGGGCCCGGCCTGACTTCGACGATCGTGGCGTTGGTCAGCGTCGCATTCGGCGGCTCGCCCCGCAGGCCCCGGCCGTCGTTGGCCTTGCGCGCCGACTCGGCGAAGACATAGACCTCGACCGCGACGAGCGAACCGTCAGCCCCCGGAACGGCGCCGGTGCCGACGAAGGCGCCCGATTGGATCGCCGACGGATCGATCGGCACGATCTCGACCACGCGCAGCGGCTCGGCCGTCGCGAGCGAGATCTCGCGGCCGTCGTTCGTGCGAACGACAAGCGACGTCGCATCGGCCTTGTGGATGGTGCCGCGCAGCCGCATCGGGTTCGTGTCAGTGGAAGTCGATCCGCCCGTACACGCCATTGCGTTCCTGCGCCGGACCAGCCGTGTAGAACAAGGTGTTCGTGGGCTGCGCGTTGAGGCCGTTGCCGAAGGCCAGCCCCCAGAGCCCGTCGATGGCGATTGGCATTCCCGCTTGGGTGAGCGGGCCGAGCGAAGCGCCGCTCGTCGGGTCGAAGGCGTTGATCGTCCCGTCGCCGAAATTGCCGACCAGCAAGGCGTTGCTGAGGGGGCCGAAGTCCGCGGGTGCCAGGGCCATTCCCCAGGGCGCATTGAGCTTGCCGCCGGGCGCCACGAGGCGCGTCACGAGATTGCCCGAAGGGTCGAAGATGTCGACCGCACCGAGGCCTGCCCCGGCGAGCTCGTCGTTCGATTGCGGATCTCGCATCGCGAAGGCGACGAAGATCTGGTTGCCGATCGCCTGGATCCCGAACGGCGCGTAGCCGGCGGGGAGGTTGGCGTCGGTGAACGCGCCGGCGACGACGACGGGGGCGAAGTTGGTATCGAAGACGTCGACGGCGCCGTTGTGGAAGTCGGCGGCGTAGATGCGCGGCGCGCCGGCGACGCTCGAGATGGCGAGACCCTTGTAGACCTTGCCCTGCGCCCCACCGTCGACGGCCAAGATCGCGCTGTTCGGGTTCACTCCCGGCGACCAGCCCGACACCGTGCCCGCCTCGCCGACGAAGATGAACGCGCTCGGGCCGCTGACGCCGCCCTGCGAAACGTTGAACGCCATCGCGCCGTTGAAGACGATGCCGGTCGGATCGGCGCTGCCGGCGCTTCCCGGCGGGATTGCGACGACGAGCGATTGCGGCACCCCGTTGCCGTCGTAGAGGGTCGACATCGAGGTGCCGTTGTCGGCGACCCAGGCAAAGGCGTGGGGATTGAAGGCGAGGCCCCAGGCATTGACCAGCTTCGGGTCGACGTTGGCGCTGGCGTAGGGGTTGGTCGACGTGTTCGTGTTCGAGACGAGATTGGTCGCGACGTAGCCACTCGCCGAATTGCCCGAGACCATCGCGCCGCTTCCGCCGCCGCCGCAGGAGACGACGCTGGCCGCCACCGTGCAAGCAACGGTCGCGCTCAAGACTTGGTACCACGCTCGCATCGCCGTCTCCTCGTTGCCTGCCGCGCACCGCTCTCGGGGTCGACCTGCCCCGTGAATGCCGGCCGCGTCGGCGAAAGTTCAGCGGATCGAGCGGAGGCGCTCAGAACGAGATCGACGTGCCGACGACGATGGTCGAGCGTCGGCCGTTGCGAACTGCCGGATAGGGACCGCCTTCGGTGGCCGCGACGCCGAGGATGTGAAGCTCCACTGGCGCCCGGACAACGCCGGCACCGAGGCTCACGTCGATGCGCGCCTTCCCGGCATCGCCCGCTTGGCCGCGCAACGGAGCGAGCGCTCCGACATGCGCGAACAGCTGCACCCGCTCGTGCAGCGGCACGTGCGCATTGAGCTCGGCGTAGGCCACGGGAACGCTTCTGCCGTAGTAGTCGGGCGAAAGATAGAGACGGGTGCTCCATCGGTCGCTGAGCAGCCCGACGTACGCTTCGGCGAAGTCGTAACCCGCAATGCCGCCGAAGTGCACCGCGTCGACGCCGATCTCCCCGCTGCGGCCACCTGGAAACGGCGCCAGCCAGCCGGCGTAGCCGACGAGCTGCGGGTAGCTCTCGTTGGCAACGAGGGTGGCGCGCGTCGCCGAGGCGCCCGCGTACCAGCGCTCGTCGCCGTCATAGTTGAGCGTCAGGCGCGCGGTCGGCTTGCCGTCGCTGAGCGAGACGCCGCGATAGCGGTAGTCGGAATCGACCGCGACGCTGGCGCCGAACTGCGCCCACGCCGGGATCGACAAGGCCACGCCGAGGGCGAGGGCGGCGCCGCGAGCCAGGCGCAGAGCCGATGCGCGCAGGCGATCCTCAGCGCGGCGCCATCGGCGAGGCGACTTCCGCAACGGCATCGCAAGCGCAGGCGCAGGCGGCGCCGGCCCGAAGCAGGCTTGTGCAGGCGTCGATGGTGCCGTCGGCGCGTGTCGCCGGCGCGAGGCCGAACGTCGCCCGCGCGAGATGCGAGTGCGCCTGGGTCTCGAGCATCAGGGCGAGCAGGCCGCTGACGTGCGCGGCGGCGAAGGATGCGCCCGAGACCATCGCCCAGCGCGACACCGGCACGGTCGCCGGCACGTCGGTGCCTGGCGCCGCGACCATGCCGCTCGGCGTCGGCCCCGAGGTCTCGTCGACGACGGCAACGACGCCGGCGAGTTCCGCCGGAAAGCCGCCCCGCGGCAACGAGCGGTCGGCTGCGGCGACGACGACCACGCCGCGTCCGATCGCCGTCTCGACGAGCTGGCGAATGAGCCGGTCCTGCGGCCCGCCGAGGCTGAGGTTGACGATCTGCGCGCCGCGGTCGATGGCGTCGTGCAGCGCAAGCGCCAGGCTGAACGTCGTGCATATCGTCTCCGCGGGCGTGACCTCGCGGCAGGCGCGCAGGGCGAGCAGGCGGGCGTCGGGCGCAACGCCAACGATGCCGATGTGGTTGTCGGCACGCGCCGCGATGATGCCGGCGACGGCGGTGCCGTGGCCCTCGGCGCGGGCGCCGTCGCCAGCGAGAAAGTCGGCGCTCATCGCCGCCTGGCCGACGAGGTCGGGGTGATCGAGCTGGACGGCGCTGTCGATGACGGCGACGCGAACGCCTCGCCCGGTAGCGGTGGCGTGCAGCTCGCCCAGATGCCATTCGCGCGCCGCCGGCTGCAACGCGAACAGCGGGTCGTCATGGCCGAGCGCGCGGAACACGTTCATCGGCTGGGCCCAGACCACGCGCGGGTCGCTGGCGAGAGCCGTCGCCATGTCGTCGGCATGATTCGGTAGCGGCACGCTCATCACATAGCACTCGAGGCCGAGCACCGGCATCGGCCAGCTCGTGACGAGCGAAAGCCCGTGCCGGCTCGCGAGCGCTGCCGCGACACGGCGCCGCGCCGCGGTCCCCGCAGCGTCCGCGTAGCCGGCGGCGTAGTTGCCGTCGGGGCGAAAGTGTGGCGGCGGCAGATTCAGCATGACCAGCACCTGCTGCCCGCCGTCGCCGGCGCCGCCCGCGCTTTGGACATCGGCCGCGTAGACCACCGACGCGGTTGCCAGACCGACGGCCATCAGGACGACCGCAACCAGCCGTCTCATCGCGCGGCCTCGCCCTGCAGCGACTCGGCGCGAAGAACCCCAGGCTGCGCGCGCAGCCTCGCGAGCGTGGCCGGGCCGGCATCGCCGAGGCGCAGCAAGTAGGCGTCGGTGACCGTCGGTCCGCCGACGATGTGCGCTCCCGCCGCTCGCAGTGCCTCGCGCATCTGCGCCTCGGTGGCTTCGGCACGAAAGACTGCCAAGGCATTGGCATCGGCGGGAGCCGCGCCGAGCGCCCGATACGATTCGCTGCGCGGCACGCCACCGACCCAGGCGACGGCAACAACCAGGATGAGGATGACGGCGGCCTGCGTCGCCACGACGAAGCGCAGGCCGGGGCGCCACCACGCGGGCGTCGCGCCGCGCTTGTCGCCTTGCGACGCCGGCAGCGTGTCGAGCCGGGCACGCATGGCCGTCCACGCCGCGTCGACGCCGTGCCCGGCGTCGTTGGCATCGAGAACGACGCGATGCAGCCGCGCCTGCGCTGCGGCGTCGGCCTGACAGCGCGCACATTGCGCGACGTGTGTGCCGACCTGCGCGGCTTCGGCGGCGTCGAGCGTCTGATTGACGAACCAGGGCAGCAGCTCCTGGGCAAGACGATGCTCGTCGCTGTCGAGCGGGAGGATGCGCGCCTTCATGACGCTGCCTCGAGCCCGTCGCCGAGCAACGCGCGCAGGCGGCGTCGGCCGTGGAACACGCGCGTCTTCACCGTATCGACGGGGCAGTCGACGATGCGCGCGATCTCCGCGTACGGCAGCTCGTGAAAGTAGCTGAGGACGAGAACGCTGCGCTGCTCGGCCGACAGGCCCTCGAGGGCGCGGCCGAGCGCTGCCCGGGTCTCGCCGGCGCTCAATTGCTGCTCCGGATCGGGATCGTCGGACAGGATCTCGTCGACGGCGGCGCCGTCGACCGGCTCGTCGTGCCCGCGCAATGCCTTCAAGGCCGTGCGATAGGCAATCGCGAAAATCCACGTCGAGACCTTGCTCTGTCCGCTGTAGCTGTCGGCGCGGCGCCAGACGACGAACATGGTGTCGTTGAGGACTTCCTCGATCAGAGTCCGGCGCGTCGTCATCAGGCCGATGAAGCGGTCGAGGCGCGGGTGGTAGGCGCGATACAGGACCTCGAAGGCGCGGCGGTCACCGCCGGCGACGCGGGCGACGAGCGCGACCTCCGACGCGTCGTCGCTGCGTCTGCGTGCGGGCGCGGTCTGGTCCTGGCCGCGGAAGCGAAGTTTGCGAAGCATTCGACCCCCATTCGGAGGTTAATGCCAATCAGCGACGATAAGGTTCAGTCCCCTTCGAAGGCTCGGGGCGACGCCGCCGCGGGGAGCTGTCCCGTAGCCTGGTCTCCGGGGGCGCCTTCGCAGCGCGCTCCTTCATTGTTGCGCCGGCTGCGACTGTTGCGCCTTTTTCGCGGCACGGCGCTCGCTGGCGTAGGCGGCGATGTCGGCCATCGTGATCGAGCCGGCCTTTTGCTTGTCGATCTCGTCGAAGTGCTTGTAGACGAACGGCATTCCCGCCTGCGCCTCCTCGCGCGTCAGGCGGCCGTCGTGGTTCGCATCGGCGGCAGCGAAGCGCTGCTGCATCTTGGCGGCCCGGTCGGCGTGTCCGGCGCCGGCGTCCTGCGCCGTCGCCGCGGCGGCGAGAGTGGCGAGCGCGAGGGCGAGAGCGCCGTGGCTGGCGATACGTGAGACGGTGGATGTCATGTCAGATCTCCGGCAGTCGAAACGGTGGCGCAACGATGCGCCGGCCATGTGAAGCCATGGTTGCTGGATGCTGCGCGAGCGTGAACCACGCCGCGCCGGCGGCGAATCGATGGCTCTGCGGCGCTCACGGCTTGCTCGGGGACACCGGCGCCACCGGGCTCGAGCGCGGCGTTGTCCCCATCCGCGGCCGCGTTCCGACGCTCGCCACGCATGGCGCCCGGCCGGCGCTCGACCTCGCCGCGTTTCCCGGAGGGTCTTCACCATGACACTTTGATGACGTGCCAACGGGCATCATCGCCGTGACGATCACACATCCTCGAGAAAGGGGCCGACCATGTTCGAGTTGTCCGATCGCGAGGAGCTGCTGCGACGCATCGAACGCGAGCTCGTCGATGGGCTCGATGAGGAGCTCGAACTCGAGGTCGAGGACCGTCCGATCGATGCGTCCCTGACCGACGCGCTGGCGAGACCCCCGAGCGCGTCGGAGCGCTCGGCACGGCTTTCCTATTTCACCGAGCTCTTCCGCCTTCAGGGCGAGCTGGTCAAGCTCCAGGATTGGGTGGCGAACACGCGACACAAGATCGTCATCCTGTTCGAGGGTCGCGACGCCGCCGGCAAGGGCGGCGTCATCAAGCGCATCACCCAGCGCCTGAATCCCCGGGTCTGCCGCGTGGTGGCATTGCCGGCGCCCAACGACCGCGAGCGCACGCAGTGGTACTTCCAGCGCTACGCAGCGCATCTGCCGGCGGCGGGCGAGATCGTGCTCTTCGATCGCAGCTGGTACAACCGCGCCGGCGTCGAGCGCGTGATGGGGTTTTGCAACGATGCGGAGTACGAGGAGTTCTTCCGTTCGGCACCGGAGTTCGAGCGCATGCTGGTCCGCTCCGGCATCGTCCTGCTGAAGTACTGGTTCTCGATCACCGACGATGAGCAGCACTTGCGCTTCCTGAGCCGCATCCACGACCCGCTCAAGCAGTGGAAGCTGAGCCCGATGGATCTCGAATCGCGGCGGCGCTGGGAGGAGTACACGAAGGCCAAGGAGGAAATGCTGCTCCGCACCCACATTCACGAGGCGCCGTGGTGGATCGTCGACGGCGTCGACAAGAAGCGGGCGCGGCTCAACTGCATCCACCACCTGCTGCAGCAGGTGCCCTATCGCGAGGTCGACCACGCGTCAATCAGCTTGCCCGACCGCGAGCACAAGCCCGATTATCATCGCACGCCCATCCCGCCGGAAATGCATGTGCCGGCGGTCTACTGACCCGACACTGCGACAGCTGGAGGCTGATTGATGAAGATCGACGAAGTGCGCGCCAAGGCGTTTGCCATGCCGCTCAATAACCCGGCTTATCCACGGGGTCCCTACAAGTTCTACAACCGCGAATTCGTCGTCCTCAACTACCGCACCGATCCGGCGCGGCTCAAGGCCTTCGTTCCCGAACCGCTCGAAGTGATCGGCGATACGGTGAGCTACGAGTTTATCCGCATGCCCGATTCGACCGGCTTCGGCGACTACACCGAGACCGGCCAGGTCATCCCGGTGCATTTCAAGGACAAGGACGGCGTCGTGCAGGAAGGCGGTAACGTGCACGCCATGTATCTCGACGACGACGCGCCGATCGCCGGCGGCCGCGAGATCTGGGGCTTCCCCAAGAAGCTCGCCACGCCCAAGGTGTGCCACGAGAGCGAGACTCTGGTCTGCACGCTGCACTTCGGTAGCGTGCTCTGCGCCAGCGGCACGATGGGCTACAAGCACTGCGAGCTCGACCACGGCCCGCTGCTCAAGTCGCTCGCCAAGCCCAACTTCATGATCAAGATCGTGCCGCATGTCGACTGCACGCCGCGCATCTGCGAGCTGGTGCGCTACTACCTCGAGGACGTCACGTTGAAGGGCGCCTGGTCCGGCCCCGGCGCGCTGGAGTTGTTTGATCACGCCCTGTGCGACGTGGCCCAGCTGCCGGTGTACGAAGTCCTGTCGGCGACGCATTTTGTCACGGACCTGACGCTTGGCCTGGGCGAGGTCGTATACGATTACCTGGCGAAGCCCTGAAAGGAGTTCCCATGGCCCGTTTTGACAAGAGAGTCGCGATCGTCACCGGTGCGGCGAGCGGCATCGGCAAGGAAATCGCCCTGCGCGTCGCTGCCGAGGGTGGCACTCCGGTGATCGCCGATCTCAATCTCGACGCCGCCAAGGCTTGTGCCGAGGAGATCAAGAAGAAGGGCGGGGATGCCTTCGCCGTCGCCATGAACGTGACCGACGAGGCGCAGGTCGAGAAGGGCGTCGCCGACACCATGGCCAAGTATGGCCGTATCGACATCCTGGTCAGCAACGCCGGCATCCAGATCGTCAAGCCGCTGGTCGATTTCCCGTTCGCCGACTGGAAGAAGCTGCTGTCGATCCATCTCGACGGCGCCTTCCTCACCACCAAGGCGTGCCTCAAGCACATGTATGCCGCCAAGTACGGCCGTGTCGTCTACATGGGCTCGGTGCATTCCAAGGAAGCCTCCAAGCTCAAGGCGCCCTACGTCACCGCCAAGCACGGCCTGATCGGCCTCTCCAAGGTGCTGGCCAAGGAAGGCGCTGAGTACAACGTCAGCTCCAACGTCGTGTGCCCGGGCTTCGTGCGCACGCCGCTGGTCGACAAGCAGATCCCCGAGCAGGCCAAGGAGCTCGGCATCAGCGAGGAT
>DATAYY010000127.1:0-16888 GCA_036272325.1 Caldimonas sp.
GTGCGCAGCCCCGGCGTGTCGATGATGCAGGCGCCGCCGGGCAGCCGATGCAGCGAGCGCGCGGTCGTCGTGTGCATGCCACGGCCATCGTTGACGCGCACTGCGCCGGTGTCCTGGACCGCGGCGCCGAGCAGCGTGTTCGTCAGCGTCGATTTGCCGGCGCCCGACGAGCCGAGGACGACGAGCGTCTGGCCGCCACGATCGAGCGTTGCGAACGCCGCCGCGCTGCGGGGATCGGTAGCGTCGACGGCGACGGTTTCGAGGTCGGCGCCAAGACGGCGGCTGAGCTGCGCCAGCAGATCATCGCGCCGGCGCGGGTCTCGCGCCGCGATGTCGGCCTTGCTGAGCACGACCAGCGGCCGCACGCCGCTCGCCGTGACGAGCGCCAGGTAGCGTTCGAGGCGGCGCAGGTTGAAGTCGTCGTCGAGGCCCACGACGATGAGCGCGCGGTCGACGTTGCTGACGATGGCGTGGACGCTGCCGTCGCCGTCGCGGCGGCAGATGCGCGAAGTCGGCGCGATCTGCTCGCGCACCCAGAGATCGCCAGCGGTATCGGCGCCGACGAGCACCCAATCGCCGACGGCGAGCGCATCGACCCCGCTGCGCAGCAGCCGCGGCAGCGCCCGCGCCGCACGGACGTCGACGCCGTCGCTCAGCTCGAGGCTGCTGCGATGGACGGTGGTGATGCGCATCGGCACGAGATCCGTGCCGCGTTGCGCCGCCGCGGCGGCGCTGGCGCGCTGCGCGAGCGCGTCGTTCAAGCCGATCGCCCGCAGGCGATCGAAATCGATGTCGTTCATGAGACTCCAACGTTCACGGCGCACGACTGCAGGGCAGGCGGGCGCGAACGCGCGGGCCGTCGTTGCGGCGCGCGCGGCGACGCTCAGCTGCGCGCGGCAGGCGCTTGCGTCCGGAGCTCTGGAAGATGCGCGACGCGGAAGCGTCGGCGCGGAGTCAGCAGCGAATCAGGCGAGAGCGCGCGAAGAGCGGCGGGGCTGGGAGGCAGTGGGCTGTTGCATGTCGTCCTCCTTCGCTCGTTGGTCGGCAGCCGACGATGCCGTCGGAGCGCACGGCGGTCGGGGCGATCGCCGGGGCGCGAGTCTCGCACGGTCGCCTCCGCGGGTCAACGCGATTGCGTGCCGACGCACCCTTGCATCGGCGCCGATGCGCCGCACATGCGGCCAAGGGTCATTGCCGACCCGTATGATCGCCGCGCAATTCGCTGCGCCGACCGAAGGAGTCACGCATGAGATCGCTCGCCCTGGCACTCGCCCTCGTCTTCGCGACGACGGCGCTCGCCCCCACCGCGGCCGACGCGCGCAGGATCGGCGGCGGCGGTGCCGTCGGCATGCAACGCAGCCTGCCGCCGCGGACGCCGGAAGCATTGCCCGCGAAGCCTGCGGCGCCGGTGGCGCAGCAGGCCGCCCCGCCGACGGCTGCGACGACGCCGGCGGTCGCGCCGCGCCGTTCATGGCTTGGCCCGATTGCCGGCCTTGCCGCCGGCCTCGGCATCGCGGCGCTGATGAGTCACTTCGGCTTCGGCGCCGAATTCGGCAGTCTGATCACGCTCATCCTGCTCGGCCTCGTCGCGGTGGTGGCGGTCCGATTCGTCATGCGCCGGTTCGCGCCGGCGTCGACCGGCAGCGCGATGCAATACGCGGGCGCGGGCGCGTCGGCATCGACGTCGCCGATGGCCTTCGGCTCCGCGAGCACCGGCGCGGCGACGGGGGCCGCGTTCGCGCCGCCGGCTTCGACGCCGCAGCTGCCGGCAGGGTTCGACGCGGCCGGATTCGAGCGCATCGCGAAGATGATCTTCATCCGCTTGCAGGCGGCGAACGACGCCGGCGACATCGACGACCTGCGCGCGTTCACGACGCCCGAGATGTTCGCGGTCATCAAGCTCGATCTGCAGGATCGCGGCGGCGCCGGGCAACGCACCGACGTCGTCCGCATCGACGCCGAAGTGCTCGATGTCGCAACGCAGGCCGACCGGCAGGTCGTCAGCGTCCGCTTTCACGGCCTGATCCGTGAAGAGGCCGATACCGCGGCGGTGCCGTTCGACGAGGTCTGGCATCTCGTCAAGCCGGCCGACGGCAGCCGCGAGTGGGCGATCGCCGGTATCCAGCAGTCGGCAGCGGCGGTCGCTGGCGCCTGAGGGCGGCAGCGCCGCCTGGCCGCCAACGCGTCCGTGTTCGACATCCTCGCCCTCGGCGAGGCGATGGTCGAGTTCAACCAGACCGGCGAGTCCGGCGGGCGCATCTATCTGCAGGGCTTCGGCGGCGACACGTCGAACTTCGCCGTTTCGGCGGCGCGCCAGGGCGCGAAGGTCGGCTATCTGTCGGCGCTCGGCGACGACGTCTACGGCGCGATGCTGCGCACGCTGTGGCGCGAAGAAGGCATCGACGATTCTGGCGTCGCCAGCGATGGCGACGCGTTCACCGCAATCTACTTCGTCAGCCACGACGACGGCGGACACCACTTTTCCTTCTTTAGCCGCGGCTCGGCGGCGAGCCGGCTGCGCTTCGCGCAGCTGCCGGCCGGCGCGTTCGCCGCGACCCGCGTTCTCCATCTCTCGGGGATCTCGCTTGCGATCTCCGAAACTGCACGCGACACCGGCCTTGCCGCGATGCGCGCCGCTCGCGCCGCCGGCGCGATGGTCTCGTTCGACACCAATTTCCGCGCCAAGCTCTGGCCTGCAGCGACCGCGCGCGCCGTGATCGACGAGGCAATCGGGCTCTGTGACGTCTGTCTGCCCGGCCACGACGACCTCGCCGCGCTGACCGGGCTCTGGTCGCCCGAGGCGATGCTCGACCATTGCCTTCGCCTGGGCGCGCGCATCGTCGCGCTCAAGCACGGCGCGCACGGCGCGTGGGTCGCTGACGCGACGCGTCGGGTGCGGATCGCGCCGTATCCATGCACGCCGGTCGACGCGACCGGAGCCGGCGACGCGTTCGGCGGCGCCTTCGTCGCCCGCGTCGTCGCCGGCGACGATCTCGAGGCCGCCGGCCGCTATGCGGCGGCGACAGCGGCGCTCTCGACCGAGGGAGTCGGCGCCGTCGCACCGATCCCGCGCGCGGCGCGCGTGCGCGCGGCGCTCGCCGGCACCGCGTAAAGCATCATTTCTCGGCGGCAGCCTTCAGATTGGCAAGCCCCTTCTCGAAATCCTTGCCGATCATCTTGTCCATGTTGACGAAGAGTCCCATCACCTTGGAGACGAACGGCGCCGGCCCGCGCATCTGCCACGTCACCTCGGTCGCGTCGGCGCGCGGCGCGAGCGTGAACTCGGTGATGTTGTGGGCCTCGAACGGGCGCAGGAAATCGAGCTGGATGAGGACCTTCGACGCTGCTGCGGCGTCCTTGATCTCCATCCGTCCGGCGCCGACCTTGCTCGATCCTTCCCACGCGTAGACGGCACCCGGTCCGCTCGGCGCACCCGAGTGCGTCCGCTTCATGCCGGGATCGAGCTTCTCCCACGGCGACCACGCCGGCCACTGGTGAAAGTCGACCAGGAACGGATAGATCTTCGCGGGCGCGGCGGCAATCGATGCGCTGCGCTGAACCGTGAAGTCGCTCGGCCGCATCGCTGCAGCGACGAGGACGCCGACGATGAGAACGGCGATGACGATGAGAACGGTCTGCCACATGCGGGTCTCCTTGAGGAAGCAGGTTGGATCCCTCAACCGGGTGCTGCGGTCGGCCCCTGGAACGAACCGGCGCGCAGCGTGAGGACGAGCGTGTCGCGATGACCCTGGCCTTCGAGCGGCTGGATCGGCGTGCTCTCGTGGACGACGCGCGCATCGTCGAGGACGAGCGTCGTCCATGGCTCGAGCATGGTGAAGCGCAGGCCCGCCGGGCCGTCGGCGGCGAAGACGCGCGTCTCGCCGCCCTTGATGCCAACGCGACCGACGAGGACGACGGCGACGAGGTCGACGCCGTCGCGGTGCGCGCCCTCCGGCGTCGGCCGGCCGATGCCGTCGGTGGTGTCGATCCGGAACTGGTGCGCCTCGACGAACCAGGGCTGCGTTCCCTTGGCATCCGATGCCAGCGCGGCGAACGCGACCAGCATGCGCTGCCACGCCGGCGCCGCGAGGACGCTGGCGTCGATCGGATCGAACCAGCGCTCGATGCCGCCGTGCAGCGCGTTGTATTCGATCGGCTGCCAGTGCGCGCGCTGGGGAACGAGCCGCACGCTGTCGCCGTCGACGATGAAGCTCGCATGCCGGCGACGGCGATAGCGGCCGCCGTCGCGGAGATGGCGATCGGGTGGCAGATCGTCCCAGGACGGCCGCAGCGCATCGAGCTCGGCGACGGTCGTCGCGGCGAGGCGGGCGAAGTCCGTCGGCGCGAGCAGCGCGTGGCCGCGCTCGGCGAGCGACGACGCCAGGCCGGCGAGCGGCGTCGTCGGGGCCGCGAGCGCTTGGTCGCTCATCGTCCGTGCCGTTGGCGCGCCAGCGCCGCCCCCTCGGCCAGCGCCGCGAGCTTGGCCTCGGCGACTTCGCGGCGCATCGGCGCGAGGCCGCAGTTCGTGCACGGGAAAAGGCGATCGGCCGGGACGTAGCGCAACGCACGCCCGATCGTTTCGGCGATCTCATCAGGGGTCTCGACGACGTCGGATGCGACGTCGATGACGCCCACCATCACATCCTTGCCTTCGAGCAGGCGCATCAGCTCGGCCGGGACATGCGAGTGATAGCACTCGAGCGAGACCTGGTCGACGCCGCTCCTGGCGAGCGCCGGGAACACCTGCTCGTACTGGCGCCACTCGTCGCCGAGCGTCGCTTTCCAGTCGACGTTGGCCTTGATGCCGTAGCCATAGCAGATGTGGACCGCGGTCTTGCACTTCAGCCCTTGGGCCGCCCGCTCGAGGGCGGCAACGCCCCAATCGGCGGCATCGGCCATGTAGACGTTGAACGCCGGCTCGTCGAACTGGACGATGTCGACGCCGTCGGCCTCGAGCGCAAGGGCTTCCTGGTTCAAGAGCTCGGCGAACGCGAACGCCATCTTGACGCGGCCGGCGGCGTCGCCGCCGAAGTAGCGGTCGGCGACGGTATCGACGATCGTCATCGGCCCCGGCAACGTGAACTTGAGCTTGCGAGCGGTGTGCGCGCGTGTCAGGCGCGCTTCGCTGGCGTGAACGCGGCCGGCGAGA
The DNA here is from genome assembly GCA_036272325.1 of Caldimonas sp. Taxonomy (GTDB): domain Bacteria; phylum Pseudomonadota; class Gammaproteobacteria; order Burkholderiales; family Burkholderiaceae_C; genus Schlegelella_A. The sequence goes on from DATAYY010000127.1 coordinate 5,150, forward strand.
CGAAGCGGGCCGACCACCTGCGGCACCATTGCGTCGTAGCGGTTGTTGCGAATGCCCATCTTCACCTTGTGCGCAAAGTCGATGCCGTCGACCCGCGCCAGAAAGCCGTGGACGAAGTGCTGGCGCGACTGCTCGCCGTCGCCGACGATGTCGATGCCGGCATCTTCCTGCACCTTCAGCCAGAGGAGCGTGGCGTCGGCCTTGCCGCGATCGAGCTCGGCGCCGCTCGACTTCCACTCGGGCCAGAGCGTCTCGGTCTCGGCCAGCCACGAAGGCTTCGGCAGGCTGCCGGCGATGGCGGTCTCGAACATCAACGACTCTCCTTAGGTGACGCCCGCGGCCGGGGCGACCTCGCTTCAGCTTTGCGCTACCGTCGGCGCGTGAGCGCCGCCGCCGACTCGACTCGTTGCGCCGACGCCGAGGCGCCGCTCGCCGAGCCCGACCGGATCGCCGCGCTCGACGTGCTGCGCGGTTTCGCGCTGCTCGGCATCTTCATTATGAACATGCCGGGATTCAGCCATTCGCTGTTCGCCGCCCCGACGCCGCCCGCCACTACGCTCGACGCCGTCGTTGCGTTCGTGCGCGACCTCTTCTTCGCCGGCAAGTTCAATCTGCTGTTCGGCTTCGTCTTCGGCGTCGGTTTCGCGATCCAGATGGAGCGGCTCGGCGAGGTCGAGCGCGCGCGCGCCGGCCGCCTCGGTGCGGTGGCGCGGCCGCGCCGGCCGGCGCAGATCTATCTGCGACGGCTGGCGTTTCTCGCCGTCGTCGGCCTCGTCCACGCGATGCTGCTGTGGTCGGGCGATGTCCTCGTCATCTACGCGCTGCTCGGCTTCGCGCTGCTCGCGCTGCGCCGGCTCGACGATCGCGGCTTTGCGATCCTGATCGCCGCCTGCCTGCTCTTTCCTGCCCTCGCCGAAATGCTGCGGCCCGCGTTCTTTTCCGACGCGACGGAGACGATCGCCGCATTCGAGTACCAGCAGCTCGAGGCGTCGAACGACATCGCGTTCGGCCATGGCTCGTTCCTCGACGCCGTGCGCGAGACCGCAGCCGTCTTCGCCTGGAGCGTGCGCTCGCCGCTCGGCCTGTACGCGTACCTGGCGTTCTGCGTCCAGATGGCGACCGGCATCTTCACCGGCTACGTCGTCGGCCGGCGCGGCTGGCCGGGGCGGCGGCCGGCGACACCGCTGCGGCTGCTCGCGGGCGCGGTCGCCATCGCGATCGCCGGCAACGCGATCGCGGCAGTCGGCGTCGACGTCCTCGCGACCGGCCTCGGCGACCGGCTCGCGTGGTTCGTCACCGTCCTGGCACGAACGTTCGGCCGCGCCGCGCTGGCCGCGCTCTATGTGCTTGCCGTCGGCCGCTTGGTCGGCGCCGGCCGGACGCCGGCATGGCTGCGCCCGCTCCAGCAGGCCGGCCGGATGCCGCTCACGAACTACCTGCTGCAGACGCTGCTTGCGACCTTCTGCTTCTACGGCTGGGGGCTCGGCTGGTGGGGACGCGGCGGGCCGGCGTTCGAGACCGCGCTGGCGATCGCCCTCTTCGTCTGCGTCCAGCTGCCGCTCGGCATGGCGTGGCTGTCGCGGCATCGCGCCGGTCCCGTCGAGACGCTGTGGCGATTCTTCACCTACGGGCCGCCGCGTCGCTGAGGCCGAAGGCGTCGGCGAGTAACGCGTACGACGTCCGCCGCACGGCCGGATCGTGCGCCCAGGTGTTGATCACCACCTCGTCGAGCCCGAACTGCTCGACCAGGCGAACGATGCGATCGCGCACCGTCGCGGTCGCGCCGACGAATGAACGGGCCCGCATCGGCGCGAGGGTTTCCTCTTCGGCAGCGTCGAAGCCGCGCGCCGCGATCGCGGCCGGCGACTGCAGCGGCCCGAGCGCGCCGCGCGCGCGATCGATTCGCCAGCGGTCGCGCGAGAGCGCGTGGTGCTCGGCCTCCTCGTCGGTGGCCGCGGCGAGTGCCCAGATGCACAGCGTCGCGACCGGTTCGGGATGGCGCTCGCTCGGCTTGTACAGCTGGCGATAGAGCGCCAACGCCTGCTCGGCGCCGACGCCGTCGGTGAAGAAGTACGCGAATGCGTACGGCAGGCCGAAATGCGCCGCGAGCTGGGCGCCGTAGTCGGAGCTGCCGAGGATCCAGATCTCGGGTGCGTGCGGGCCGAGCGGATGCGCGGTGATGCCGGCGTGGCGGCCAAGGCTCGTCCACGCCTGCAGATCGCGGACCTGGATCGGGAAGTCCTCGGCAGCGTGCGCGGCATTCGGATTGAGCGCGCGCGCGGTGCGCATGTCGCCACCCGGCGCGCGGCCGACGCCAAGGTCGATCCGCCCCGGCGCGAGTGCCTCGAGGACGCGGAACTGCTCGGCGACCTTGAGCGCGCTGTAGTGCGGCAGCATGACGCCGGCGCTGCCGATCCGGATCGTCGACGTCCGCGCCGCGATCGCCGCCATCAGGATCTCGGGCGCGCTGCCGACGATCGTCGGCAGGCCGTGGTGCTCGCTCAGCCAGAAGCGCGCATAGCCGAGCCGCTCGCAGTGCTCGGCGAGCGAGAGCGTGTCGCGGATCGCCGCGTCCTCGCTGCCGCCGGCGAGCGAGACCGACTGGTCGAGGACGGACAAGCGCAGCGTCATCCCGTCACCTCAGCCATGCGGATGGGTCGGGTCGATCCAGCGCACGGTCTCGGGCTTCTCGATCGGCTCGATGTCGAGGTTGACCGCGACCGCCTCGCCGTCGCTGCGACAGAGCACGCACTCGAGCGCCTCGTCGGCGCTGGCGTTGATCTCCTGGTGCGGCACCCAGGGCGGGATGTAGATGAAGTCGCCCGGGCCGGCCTCGGCGGTGTACTCGAGATGCTCGCCCCAGCGCATGCGCGCCCTTCCCCTGACGACGTAGATCACGCTTTCGAGATGGCCGTGGTGGTGGGCGCCGGTCTTGGCGTCGGGATGAATGTGGACGGTGCCGGCCCACAGCTTCTGGGCGCCGACACGCGCGAAGTTGATCGCCGCCTTGCGGTCCATTCCCGGCGTCTGCGCCGTGTTCGGATCGAGCCGGTCGGCGGCGATGACGCGAACGCCGTCGGCGCGCCAGTTGCGCGGTCCAGCGGGTGGTGACGATTGCTGCACAAGACCTCCGCACGAACGCAGTTGCTCAACTCGTGTACATTAGCGGCACAGTTATACGCAAGACAGTGGTTGTTTGTGATTCTCGTTCTACCCCCGCGGTCCTCGCGGCGGGCCACCTGAAATCCCCCTTGATCGGTTCTTGAGTGTCGCTGCATGCGCCGCATGTGCTGCGCATTTCCAACTGAAATCAGGACATACGTTTATGACGACCCAAACCGGAACCGTGAAGTGGTTCAACGAGAGCAAGGGCTTCGGCTTCATCGCGCAAGACGCGGGCGGCGCCGATCTCTTCGCCCACTTTCGCGACATCCAGGGCAACGGATTCAAGACGCTGGTCGAGAACCAGCGCGTCGAGTTCGAAGTGAAGCAAGGCCAGAAGGGCCTGCAGGCCGCGAACATCCGCGTCCTCGCCTGAGCGAGGCCGCTCCGCCCGGATCGCATCCGGGAGGAAAGCCGCGGTTCGCCGCGGCTTTTTTATTGCCCCGGCGCGCCTCGACCGTCGACGCCGCTGCCGCTTAGCATCGCTAGGCCGCACGAGGAGACTCCCATGAGCACGCTCGCCGCCACGACGAACCACCAGATCCGACTCGCGCGCCGCCCGGTCGGCCTGCCGGTGCGCGCCGACTGGAGCTTCACCGCGGAGCCGGTCGCGACGCCGGCTGCGGGCGGGGTCCTGGTCAAGACGCTGATGCTCTCGCTCGACCCCGCGATGCGTGGCTGGATGAACGAAGGCAAGAGCTACATCGCTCCGGTCGGCATCGACGAGGTGATGCGTGCCGGCGGCATCGGCGTCGTCGTCGCGTCGGAGGATCCCAAGCTCGCTGCGGGCGACCACGTCAGCGGCCTGCTCGGGGTGCAGGAATACGCCCTCTTCGACGCCCGCCAGCTGGCGCGCGGCGACGTCGCCAGGATCGATCTTCGCCTCGGCACGCCGACGCAGTGGCTCAACGTGCTCGGCATGCCGGGAATGACCGCCTACTTCGGCCTGCTCGACGTCGGTCTGGCGAAGGCGGGCGAGACCGTCGTCGTCTCAGGGGCGGCCGGCGCCGTCGGCCAGACCGTGGGCCAGCTCGCGAAGGTCAAGGGCTGCCGCGCGGTCGGCATCGCCGGCGGCCCGGCGAAATGCGACTGGGTCGTCCGCGAGCTCGGCTTCGATGCCTGCATCGACTACAAGTCGGGCCCGGTCAAGGACGGCCTGAAGGCGCATTGTCCGAAAGGCGTCGACGTCTACTTCGACAACGTCGGCGGCGAGATCCTCGATGCCGTGCTGACGCGACTCAACCGTCGTGCCCGCATCGTCCTCTGCGGCGCGATCAGCCAGTACAACAACACCGAGCCGGTCAAGGGCCCGGCCAACTACCTGTCGCTGCTCGTCCACCGGGCGCGCATGGAAGGCATGGTCGTGTTCGACTACGCCGACCGCTTCCCGGCGGCGATCGCCGAGCTCGCGGGCTATTTGCGCCACGGCCGGATGAAGAGCCGGGAGGACGTCGTCGTCGGCTTCGACACCTTCCCGGAGACGCTGCTGAAGCTCTTCCGGGGTGAGAATTTCGGCAAGCTCGTGCTCCAGGTCGCTGATCGCTGACCGCGACGGCGCCGCTCGCGGGCTAGACTTCGGCGCCGCGCTGGGGGATTCCGCGCGCTGGCACCACCCGGAGAGCTGCACCAGCCGATGAGCGACGCTCCCTACGACCCGGGCGCGGCAGCGCTGCCGGCCGAGCTGCTCCAGGCGCTCGTCGCCAGCAGCCGCGACTTGCTCGCGCTGACCGACACCGCCGCGACGCTGCTCTGGGTCAACGCGCGGTTCTCGGCGTCGACCGGCTACAACGGTCGCCCGGCGACCAGCCTGCTCGACTTCACGATCCCGGGCGTTGCGGGTTCCGAGGGCAGGCTCACGCTCGCCCGCATGCTGAGCGCTGCCGGCCCCGACAGCGGCGTCGTGCGGTTGCGCGGGCCCGGCGGCGAAGGGTTCTGGGTCGACGCACACTGCGCCCGCGTCGGCACGGGTCGCATCGTCTGGACGCTCGCCGACGTGACAAGGGCGCGTGCGCTCGCCGCGCTCGCCGCGCGTCGGGAAGAGCTGCTCGATACCGCACAGGAATTCGGCCGGCTCGGCATCTGGGAGCGGGAAATCCCCTCGGGCGAGGGCCGCTGGGACAAGCACGTGTTCGACTTCTGGGGCATCGACCCCGCGGAAGGAACACCCAACTACAGCGAGGCCATCCAGCGCATCCATCCCGAGGACCGCGCGGCGCTGACGTACGTCGAATCCACGCGGCGCGCCGGCCGCTACGGGCAGCGCTATCGCGTCATCCATCCGGACGGCAAGACGCGCTGGATCCACTCGCAGTGGGTGGTCAAGAACGGGCCGCGCGGCGTTCCCGACCGCGCGATCGGCGTCATGGTCGACGACACCGAGGCGTACGACTCGGCGAGCGCGCTGAGCGGCGTCAATGCCCAGCTCAAGCTGGCAGCGAATCTCGGCAAGATCGGGAGCTGGCGGCGCGACCTGCGGACCGGTCGCATGTACTGCAGCGACCTCGCGTTCGAGTTGCTCGGCATGCCGCCGCGCCCGGACGGATTCTCGATCGACGCGCTGCAATCGTTGATCCATCCGGACGATCTGCCGCTTGTCAAGGCGTCCGCAGAGCAGGCGCTGAGATCGAATCATCCGCTCGACCTTGAGGCGCGCTATCGGCACGCCGACGGCAGCTGGCGCTACGTGCTGTCACGCCGCGTCGTCGAGCGCGATGCCGTCGGCGCGCCGATCGCGTTCGTCGGCGTCTCGCTCGACACGACCGACCGAGTCAAGCACGTGCGCCATGCCGAGGAGCTCGCGCGCCGCCTCGATGCCGCCTCGCGCGCCGCCGGCGTCGGCATCTGGACGACGACGGCCGAGCTCGGCAGCACCGACTGGAACGCGCAGATGTTCGAACTGTTCGACCGCTGCGAGCCGCCGCACGCGCCGACTTTCGGGCGCTGGCTGGCGGAGTCGGTGCATGCCGACGACCGCGAGCGCGTCCGTCGCGAGTCGCAGGCGTACTTCACGAGCGGCGAGGGTCTCTACGAGATCGAGTTCCGGTCGCTGCGCCGCGACGCCAGCGTGCGCTGGGTCGTGATGCGTGCCGACATCGACCGCAACACCACGGGACCGCGCCGCGTCCTCGGCGTCGCCATGGACGTCACCGCGCATCATCTGGCGCTCGCTGCACTGCGCGAGGCCAGCCAGCGCGCAGCGATCATCACCAGCCACGCCGGCATCGGCACGTGGGAAGCCGATGCCGATGGCGGCGAGCACTGGGACGCGCAGATGTTCCGCCTGCGCGGGCTCGAGCCGCGCGACATGGCGCCGAACCGCGCCGAGCGGATGGCGCTCGTCCATCCGGACGACGTGCAGGGCACTCTCGACGCGATTCCCGATCCATCGGCAGCGTCGGCGACGGCTTACGAGTTCCGCGCCCGCCTGCCCGACGGCAGCTACCGCTGGCTGGCGTCGCGCTCGGCGCCGGTGCTCGACGGATTCGGCCGCCAGGTGCGGCGCGTCGGCGTCAACTGGGACGTGACGGAGAGCAAGAACGCCGAGCTCGCGCGCCAGCAGGCGGCGCTCGCCGAGCGCGAGATCCACGCCAAGTCGCAATTCCTCTCGCGCATGAGCCACGAGCTGAGAACGCCGCTCAACGCGGTGCTCGGCTTCACCCAGCTGCTGCAGATCGACGCGCGCCAGTCTGGGCATGCCGGCCAGCTCGCCAAGCTCGAGCACATCCGCGACGCCGGCGACCACCTGCTGTCGCTGATCAACGACGTCCTCGACCTGTCCGGCCTCGATGCCGGCGAGATCCGCCTCTCGCTGCAGCCGGTCGACCTCGGCGAGCTCGTTCGCCAGTCGCTGCCGCTGCTGCATTCGCTCGCCGAGCAGCACCGGGTCGAGGTCGAGGTCGATCGTGCCGAGGGTGTCGCCAACGCCGACCCGACGCGTTTGCGCCAAGTGCTGATCAACCTGCTGTCCAACGCGATCAAGTACAACCGTCCCGGCGGCATGGTCGTCGTCGACGCCTGCGCGAGCGAGCGCCAGGCGACGCTGACGGTGCGCGACACCGGCCGCGGCCTGCGCGCCGAGCAGCTGGCGAGCCTGTTCGAGCCGTTCAACCGTTTCGGCGTCGAGAGCGAAGGGATCGAAGGCACCGGCATCGGCCTCACGATCGTCAAGTCGCTCGTCGACGGCATGGGCGGCCACATCGACGTCGACAGCCGGCCCGGCGAAGGCACGGCGTTTCGGGTCACGCTGCCGGCGGCGAGCGCGCCCGCGGCCGACGCTGCCGCGACGCGACGCGACGTGCCCGTGCTGCGGCTCGGCGGTGGCGGCCGGCAGTCCGAGGGCGACGTCGGCACGATCCTCTATATCGAGGACAACCACGTCAACGTCCTCCTCGTCGAGGAGCTCGTGACGAGCATCGGCGGCCTCGCGATCGTCTCGGAATCGACCGGTGCGGCTGGCATCGAGCGTGCGGCGGCGCTGCTTCCGGACCTTGTCCTCGTCGATCTCCAGCTTCCCGACTTCGACGGCTACGAGGTCCTGCGCCGGCTGCGCGCCGACTCCCGCACCCGGTCGATCCCCTGCGTCGCCCTCTCGGCCAACGCGATGCAGGAAGACATCGAGCGCGGCCTCGCGAGCGGCTTCGTCGACTACTGGACCAAGCCGATCGACTTTGCCGTCTTCATCGCCGCGCTGCACCGCCTGTTCCCGGCTCTCGCCGGCGATTTCGCGGCGACGACGACCGAGACCGCGGCCGCCGAGCAGGCGCCGGGCGAATAGCGGCTGGCGCTCAGCTCTCGACCGCCTCGAGCAGGCCGCGCTGCCTGAGCATCGGCTCCGGCTCGGCCGGCCGGCCGCGAAACGCCCGGTACGCCGCGCCCGGCTCGATCGAGTTGCCCGACGCGTAGATGAAGCGCACCAGGCGGCGGGCGACCGCGGGATCGAAGGCGTCGCCAGCCTCGACGAAGGCCTCGAAGCCGTCGGCCTCGAGCACCTCGGCCCAGAGATAGACGTAGTAGCCGGCGGCGTAGCCGCCCGAGAACAGGTGCTGGAAGTGGACCAGGCGGTGGTTGATGCCGACGCCCTCGGGAAGCCCGAGCCGCTCGAGCGCGGCGCGCTCGAAGGCGACGACATCGACCGGCTCGCTTGCCGTGCGCGCGTGGATGGCCATGTCGACCAGTGCCGATGCCGCATAGCGGACCGTCTCGAAGCCCTGGTTGAAGTAGCGCGCGCGCTGCAGCTTCGCGATCAGCGTGTCGGGAATCGGCTCGCCGCTGCGATGGTGGCGCGCATGGCGCTTCAGCACCTCGGGCTCTTCGACCCAATGCTCGAACAGCTGCGACGGCAGCTCGACGAAATCGCGCAGCACGCTGGTGCCGGCGAGCCGCTCGTAGCGGACGTTCGAGAGCAGCCCGTGCAAGCCGTGGCCGAACTCGTGAAAGAGCGTTCGCGCGTCGTCGAAGCTGAGCAGAGTCGGCTCGCCCGGCGCTGCCTTGGCGAAATTGTTGTTGTTGACGATGATCGGCAGCACCGCGGCGTCGCCGTCGCCGCCGTTCCTCGACTGCGCGCGGTATTCGCTCATCCAGGCGCCGCTGCGCTTGGTCGGGCGAGCGAAGTTGTCGTGCAGGAAGAGGCCGATCGGGCCGGCTGCGCCGTGGACCTCGTAGACGCGGACGTCGGCGTGATAGGCGGCGATGTCGGGCCGGGGCACGAACGAGAGCCCGAACAGCCGCGCCGCGCAATCGAAGGCGGCCGCGACCATCGCGTCGAGCGTGAAGTAGGGCTTGATCTCGGCGTCGTCGAGATCGAAGCGGACCTGGCGCACTTTCTCGGCATAGAAGCGCCAATCCCAGGGCTCGATCGCGATGCTCTCGCCGCGCGAAAGCGCAAGCGCGGCGAGCGCCTCGCGTTCCTCCTCGGCACGCGCGCGCGCCGGCTCCCAGACTCGTTCGAGCAGCGTCATCACCGCGCGCTGGCTCTGCGCCATCGTGTCGGCGAGCGCGAAGTCGGCGTAGCTCCGGTAGCCGTGCAGGCGCGCCTGCTCGAGCCGCAGCTGCAGGATCTCGGCCGCGATCTCGCGGTTGTCGCTGGCCCCGGGATGCTCGCCACGCGTCGTCCAGGCGCGCCACGCCGCCTCGCGCAGGTCGCGCCGCTCCGAGTAGGTCAGGAACGGCACGATCAGCGAACGCGACAGGGTGATCACCGCGCCGTCGGCGATGCCACGCTCGGCGGCGGCCTGGCGTGCCGCCGCGCGGACGAAATCCGGCAAGCCGGCGCTGTCCGCCTCGTCGCGAAGGACGAGCTGGAACGCGCCCTCGTCGGCAAGGACGTTCTGGCCGAATCGCGTCATCAGCTCGGCGAGGCGCTCCAGCACCGCCGCGTGCCTTGCCTGCGCCGAAGGCCGGAGCCGGGCGCCGTTGCGGACGAAGTCGAGGTGAAAGCGCTCGAGAACGCGGCGCTGCTCGTCGTCGAGAGCGGATCCGTCACGACCCCCATGCAGCGCGTCGATGCGCGTGAACAGCCCGGCATGGGTGTAGATGTGGTTCTCGTGGCCGGCGAGCACGGGTGCCATCTCGCGTTCGACCTGCTGCAGCGCGGGCGAGGCCTCGCTCGACGCCAGGTTGCGAAAGAGCGCAACGATGCGGGTGAAATTGCGGCCGGAGGAGTCGAACGCGGCGATCGTGTTGGCGAACGTCGGCGGGTCGCGCTGGCCGGCGATCGCGTCGAGCTCGGCGAGATGCTCGCGCATCGCCACGGCGAACGCCGGCGCGAAGTGCTCGGCGCGCACCTGCGCGAACGGCGGCAGACCGAACGGCCCGGTCCAGGGCGCAAGCAACGGGTTGGTCATTTCTTGCTGCGCTGGATGTCGCTCAGGTCGCGGTCGTCGTAGCGGCGGTTGCTGCAGGTCTTCGCGTAGGCGTCTTCGAGCGCCCGAACCGCCTCGGTGTCCTTGTTGTAGCCGGCGACCTTCGCTTCATACGCCGCGATCTGCTTGTCGCGCTCGTCGATCTTTTCGTTGTAGGCATTGACCGCGTCTTCGCTCGTGCGGTCGAGCGTCGTCGCTTCGTCGCCGAGCGCCGCCCCGCTGCGATCGATCTCCGCCTTCTGCGCCGCGATCTCGGCCTTCGCCTTCAGCGCCGCATCGGTCGCCTTGTTTTTGCGCGCCTCCTTGTCGAGGCAGTCGCGCAGCTGCTCGGGCGTGAGGACGGCGTCGCTCTTCTTGGTCGACGCGGGCTTGGTCTTGTCGGCGGCGCCGGCGCCGCCGGCGACGAGCATCGCGGCGAGCGCGGTGGCGGCGAGCGCGCCGTTGAGCGCGCGCGGGTGCAAGGCGGTTCGATTCATGGCTGGACAGCGGGCAGGGGCGACGATCATGCCACCACCGGCTCGCGCATCGTCACGAACTCCTCGGCCGCGGTCGGATGGATGCCGAGCGTGGCGTCGAAGACGGCCTTGGTCGCGCCCGCCCTCATCGCGACCGCGAAGCCCTGGATCGTCTCGCCGGCATCGGCGCCGACCATGTGCAGCCCGACGACGCGATCGTTGGCGTCGTCGACGACGAGCTTCATCAGCGTCCGCTCGCTGCTCCCCGACAAGGTGTGGCGCAGCGGCCTGAACTCGGAGCGATAGACGCGGATCTTCTCGAACCGACCCCGCGCGTCGCTTTCCGCGAGGCCGATCGTGCCGATGTTCGGATGGGTGAAGACCGCGGTCGGGATCTGCAGGTAGTCGACCCGGCGGCCGGTGCCACCGAACAGATCGTCGACCAGCGCCATCGCCTCGGCGATCGCGACCGGCGTCAGCTGGACGCGATCGATGACGTCGCCGACGGCGTAGATGCTCGGCACGTTGGTGCAGTAGCGGTCGTCGACGACGACGGCGCCGTTGACGTCGAGCGCGACGCCGGCGGCTTCGAGGCCGAGGCCGGCGGTGTTGGCGGCGCGACCGGTCGCGCAGAGCACGGTGTCGGCCTCGATCGCGCCGCCGTCGGCGAGGACGACCCGGGTCGCCCCGCCGCCGGCATCCTCGAGCGCGCTGACCTTGGCGCCGACCCGGAGGTCGATCCCCTTCTTGGCCATCTCGGCGGCGACGAAGTTGCGGATGTCGAGATCGAAGCCGCGCAGGATCTGCTCGCCGCGGTAGAGCTGGGTGACGCGGGCGCCAAGGCCGTTGAAGATCGATGCGAACTCGCAGGCGATGTAGCCGCCGCCGATCACGACGAGCCGTCCGGGAAAGCGCGCCAGGTCGAAGATCTCGTTCGAGCTGATCGCACGCTCGCCGCCGGGAACGTCGGGAAGCACCGGCCAGCCGCCGGTCGCAACGACGATGCGCTCGCTCCGGTAGCGAGCGCCGCCGACCTCGACCTCGTGCGCACCGACGACGCGCGCGCGGCCATGGACGATCTTCGCGCCGGCGCCCTCGAGCAGCTGGCCGTAGATGCCGTTCAGGCGAGCGATCTCGACGCGCCGGTTCGCCTTCAGCGTCTCCCAGTCGAAACTCGACCGGCCACCGCTCCAGCCGAACCCCGCGGCCTCCTCGAAGCTCTCGCTGTAGTGCGCGGCGAAGCTGTACAGCTTCTTCGGGAT
>DATAYY010000128.1:0-8047 GCA_036272325.1 Caldimonas sp.
GTGCAGCGCAAGCGCCTCGATAGAGTGCCGCTTCCGTCGCTGAGCGGCGGCTGCGTGCCTGCGAATCGTCATTCTGGGCCCGTGCCGCCTCAGCTCGCGACGCCCCGGGCCCCTGGATGTATCGATACGACGACTTCGACCGCCACTTCGTGCACGCACGGGCGCGGCAGTTCCGCGACCAGCTCGAGCGTCACCTCGCCGGTGCGCTCGGCGACGACGAGTTCCGCGCGCTGCGCCTGCAGAACGGCTGGTACGTGCAGCGCCACGCGCCGATGCTGCGCGTCGCGGTTCCGTACGGCGAGCTGAGCTCCAGGCAGCTGCGTGCGCTGGCCCGGATCGCGCGCCAGTTCGACGGCCGCGTCGACGGCCCCTACCCCGGCCGCGGCGGCTATGGCCACTTCACGACGCGGCAGAACTGCCAGTACAACTGGATCGCGCTCGCCGACGCCGCCGACGTCATGGAGCTGCTCGCCGATGCCGACATGCACGGCATCCAGACGAGCGGCAACTGCATCCGCAACATCACCACCGACTGCTTCGCCGGCGTCGCTGCCGACGAGGTCGTCGACCCGCGGCCGTACTGCGAGATCCTCCGCCAGTGGAGCACGCTCCATCCGGAGTTCGCGTTCTTGCCGCGCAAGTTCAAGATCGCCGTCAGCGGCGCGACCGAGGACCGCGCCGCGACCGCATGGCACGACATTGGCCTCGTCCTGCATCGCAACGATGCCGGCGAGGTGGGCTTCCAGGTCCGCGTCGGCGGCGGCATGGGCCGCACGCCGGTCATAGGCACGGTCGTGCGCGAATTCCTGCCGTGGCGCGAGATCCTCGTCTTCATCGAGGCGATCGTTCGCATCTACAACCGCTACGGCCGCCGCGACAACAAGTGGAAGGCGCGGATCAAGATTCTCGTCAAGGCCGAAGGGCAAGCATTCATCGACGCCGTCGAGGCCGAGTTCGCGAAGATCTTGGTCGACCTCGACGGCTCGGCGCACCTGCTGACCGACGAGGAGCGCGACCGCGTCGCCGCGCACTTCACGCTGCCGGCGGGGATCGCGCCGATCGAAGCCAGCGAGTCCGCCCCCGATGCTGCTTCGACGCCGCCCGCGTACGCCCGCTGGCTCGAGCGCAACGTACACCCGCATCGCCTCGCTGGCCACCGCGCGGTGACGTTGTCGCTGAAGCGCGCCGGCCAGGCACCGGGCGACGCATCGGCGTCGCAGATGGCGCTCGCCGCCGAGCTCGCCGACCGCTTCAGCGCCGGCGAGCTGCGGGTGTCACACGACCAGAACCTGGTCCTGCCGTGGGTGCGCGCCACCGAGCTGCCGGCGCTCTGGCAGGCAGCACGCGAGGCCGGCCTCGCGACCGCCAACATCGGCACCCTCACCGACATGATTGCCTGCCCCGGCGGCGACCTGTGCTCGCTCGCGAATGCACGCTCGATCCCGATCGCAGCGGCGATCACCGAGCGGTTCGACGACCTCGACGAGCTGCACGACATCGGCGACATCGACCTGCACATCAGCGGCTGCATCAATTCGTGCGGCCATCACCACAGCGGCCACATCGGCGTCCTCGGCGTCGACAAGGACGGCCACGAGTGGTATCAGGTTTCGCTCGGCGGCGCCGACGGCTCGACGCTGAGCGGTCCGTCGACCGCCGGCAAGGTGATCGGCCCGTCGTTCGCGGCCGACGAAGTCCCCGACGTCGTCGAGGCGGTGATCGACACTTATCGCGCCGAGCGCAGCGGGCCCGGCGAGCGCTTCATCGCCACCGTGCGACGGGTCGGCATCGAGCCATTCAAGGCTGCTGCGAACGCAGTCCGACGCGCGACGGCGGTGCACGCATGAACGCGGTCCGCTTCGTCGACGGCGAGACGCGGGCCGACTTCGTGCTCGCCAACGACGTCGACGTCGAACAGGTCGCCGGCGACCTCGAGCGCTACGCGAGCATCGCCCTCGTCTTCCCGAGCTGGACCGACGGCCGCGCCTACAGCCAGGCACGGCTGCTGCGGGCGCGCTACGGCTTCGAGGGCGAGATCCGCGCCACCGGCGAGGTCCTCGCCGACATGGTGCCGCTGCTCGCGCGCTGCGGTTTCGACGCGGTGCAGCTGCGCGCCGACCAGTCGCGCGCGGTCGCCGAGCGCGCCCTCGGCTTCTTCCCCCGCGGCCACTACCAGGGCGACCTCGGCGAGCCGCTGCCGCGCTTTCGCCGTCGCGACGGAGCGGCGGCATGACGGGCCCATCGTCGCGCGGCAGCGTCGCTTTCGTCGGCGCTGGCCCCGGCCAGGCCGACCTCATCACGCTGCGCGGCGCCGAGCGCCTGCGCGGCGCCGAGGTCGTCCTCTTCGACGCCCTCGCCGATCCGGCGCTGCGCGCGCTCGCGCCCGACGCGCGCTGGATCGACGTCGGCAAGCGCGGCTTCGCCGGCGTCCCGCATGCCCCCGGCGGCGGCCGCGAGAACACCGGCCAGGAGACGATCAATGCCCTGCTCGTCAAGCACGCGAGCGACGGCAAACGGGTCGTGCGGCTGAAGGGGGGCGACCCGAGCATCTTCGGCCGACTCGAGGAAGAGCTCGCCGCGCTCGCCGCCGCCGGCATCGCGTGCGAGGTCGTCCCCGGCGTCACCGCGGCGCTCGCTGCGGCCGCCGCAACGTGCCGGCCACTGACCCGGCGCGGCGCCGGCCGCAGCGTCGCGCTGACGACAGCGGTGACCGAAGACGGCCGCCTCGGCGCCGGCAGACACGCCGACACCGAGGTCTTCTACATGGCCGGCAAGCAACTCGCCGGGCTGGCACGAAAGCTTGCCGAAGCGGGCTGGCCAGCGGCGACGGCGGCGCTCGCCGTCTCGCGCGCGGGCTGGCCCGACGAGCTGGCGAGCGAGCACACCGTCGCCACCCTCGGCGACGCGACCGTCCTGCATTCGGGGCGGCCGACCGTCGTCACCGTCGGCGTCGGCGCCACGGCCATCGCCGGGGATGGCGCTCGCCTGCCTGTCGCGGCCGCCTCGATGCCCGCCGAGCTCGTGCGCGCGACCCCGTAAGATTGGCGGTTCCGCCGCCTGTCCCGCGCACCCGTTCCGGTCGGCGTGCGACCCGAGCCCCGCCACCATGACCCACGTCGTCCTCGAATCCTGCATCCGCTGCAAGTACACCGACTGCGTCGACGTCTGCCCGGTCGATTGCTTCCGCGAGGGCCCCAATTTCCTGACCATCGACCCCGACGAATGCATCGACTGCGCCGTCTGCATTCCCGAATGCCCGGTCAACGCGATCGTTCCCGAGGAGGACGTTCCGGGCAACCAGCAGCACATGATTCCGCTCAACGCCGAGCTGGCGAAGAACTGGCCGGCGATCACGCGCCGCAAGCCCGCGCTTGAGGACGCCGACGAGTGGAAGGACAAGACCGGCAAGCTCCCCGAGCTGCTGCGCTGAGCGCGGTTTGGCCGTGGCGATCCGCGCGCTCGCCCCAGCGGCAACGATCGAGACCGATGCCGTCGTCGTCGGCGCCGGCCCGGTCGGCTTGTTCCAAGTGTTCGAGCTCGGCCTACAGGAGGTTCGCGCCCACGTCGTCGACGCGCTGCCGCACGCCGGCGGCCAGTGCTTCGAGCTCTACGCCGACAAGCCGATCTACGACATCCCGGCGCTCCCGGTCGGTACCGGCCGCGAGCTGACCGAGCGACTGCTGCGCCAGATCGAGCCATTCGGCGCCGGCTTTCATCTCGAGCAGCAGGTCAGCGCGCTCGCCGCGCGCGGCGACGGCCGCTTCGACGTCGCCACCTCGACCGGTACCCGCTTCGTCGCCAAGGCAGTCGTCGTCGCCGGCGGTGTCGGCGCGTTCCAGCCGCGCCGGCTGAAGGTCGAAGGTCTCGACCGCCACCGCGGCACGGCGCTGTTCGAGCACGCGGCGACGCTGCACGCACATGCCGGCCGGCGCGTCGTCATCGTCGGCGGCGGCGAGAGCGCGGTCAACGCCGCGATCGAGGCTGCAGACGCTGGCGCAGCGGCGCCCGCAAGCGTCACGCTGATCCATCGCCGCGACGACCTCGACGCCGGTACAGCGGCGCTCGAGCGCCTGCGCGAGCTGCGCGCGTCGGGACGAATCGCCTTCGTCGCTGGTCAGCCGGAGAAAGTCGTCGAAGACGGCGACGCGCTCTCCGGGCTCGTCATCCTGTGCAGCGACGGCACGACGCGCACCGTGCCGCTCGACGCGCTCTTCGTCCTCCTCGGCTGGAGTCCCAAGCTCGGCCCGATCGCGGAGTGGGGCCTGGCGCTCGAGAAGAAACAGCTCGTCGTCGATACGCAGCGCTTCGAGACGTCGACGCCGGGAATCTTCGCGGTCGGCGACGTCAACACCTATCCGGGCAAGCAGAAGCTCATCGTCTGCGGCTTCCACGAAGCGACGCTGGCCGCGTTCGCGATCGGCGAGCGCGTCTTTCCGGACCGTGCGCAGCCGCTGCAGTACACGACGACGAGCACCAAGCTCCACAGGCTGCTCGGCGTCGCGCCGACGCTGCCATAATCGGTGCGCGCTGCGGCAGGTGCCGCGGCGCGTTCGCTAGGGGTGTTGAAACGGTGGCGACGAGGTCGCTGCCGCTTCGACTGAGACAGTCCCTTTGAACCTGACTGAGGTAATCCTCGCGCAGGGAAGCAAGCCGAGCCGGCCGACACCGGCGACTCTCCGGCCCAGAGCTCTGCCATCGGAACGACGATGGCCAAGACGACGACGTTGGCGGCATGCCGCGGCGCGATTGCGCGCGCGGTGCTCGCTGCGCTTCTCACCTCGCCGCTGGTGTCGGCATTCGCGCAGGACACGGCGCTCGCTCCGGTGACGATCACCGGCAAGGCGCCGGTGCCGGCGAGCGTCGCCGGCTGGGGCGACGTGCCGCTCGCGCGCGCGCCGCTGCAGGCGACGACCGTCGATGCCGAGCAGATGCGCGACGCCGGCACGCGGCGCCTGTCGGACCTGGCGCGGTTCGACCCCGCAGTGACCTCGGCCTACGACGCTGAGGGCTACATCGACTACCTCACCGTCCGCGGCTTCGTCATCGACAACCGCTTCAACTTCCGCCGCGACGGCTTGCCGATCAACGCCGAGACGTCGATCCCGCTCGAGAACAAAGCCCGCGTCGACATCCTGAAAGGACTGAGCGGACTGCAGGCGGGAACGAGCGCGCCGGGTGGCCTCGTCGACCTCGTCGTCAAGCGCCCGCTCGACGCGCCGCTCCGCTCGGCGACGCTCGCGTGGCGCGAGCGCGGCAGCGTCGCCGCCGCCATCGACCTCAGCCAGCGCTTCGGCGCCGACCACGCGTTCGGCCTGCGCCTCAACGCCGGCGCCGAACACATCGATCCGATCGTCCGCGACGCGCGCGGCGAACGCAACGTCATCGCGCTCGCCGGTGACTGGCGGGCGACGCCGGCGACGCTCGTCGAAGCGGAGGTGGAGCACAGCCACCGCTCGCAGCCGAGCGTTCCTGGCTTCAGCCTGCTCGGCGAAAGCGTTCCCGCCGTCCCCGACCCGCGGCTCAATCTCAACAATCAACCGTGGTCGCTGCCGGTGGTGTTCGACGCGACGACAGCATCGCTGCGCCTCACGCAGCAACTCGGCGAGCGCTGGCGGCTCGTCGTGCACGGGCTCGCACAGCGGCTGCGCACCGACGACCGGATCGCGTTCCCGTTCGGCTGCGGCAGCGACAGCGCCGGCCCCGGCGGCACGACGTACTTCGACCGCTTCTGCGCCAACGGCAACTTCGACCTCTACGACTTCCGCAGCGAGGACGAGCGCCGCCACAGCAGCACGCTCGACGTCTCGCTGCACGGCGCTACGACGACGGCAGGCCTCGCGCACGCGATCAGCGCGGGCGTGCAGCGCACAATCGTCCGCAATCGCTTCCAGCAGTCGGCCTTCAACTTCGCCGGCACCGGAAACGTCGACGGCACGCTTGTGGTGCCGCCCGCTCCCGACCTGACGACGCCGAACACCGACCGCGATGAGCGCTCGACCGAGCTCTCGCTGCGAGACGCGATCGACTTCGGCCGCGGCACGACAGCGTGGCTCGGCGCGCGCACGACGCAGCTGGCGCGCAGCGCGGCGCCGACCGACGGCTCTGCGGGAACGTCGTTTCGCCAGTCGTTCACCACGCCCTTCGTCGCCCTCAGCCAGGCGCTCGGCGACGCACAGCTCGTCTACGCGAGTTGGGGCCGCGGCGTCGAGAGTGACGTTGCGCCGAACGTGCCGCTCGACGCCTCGGCGACTCCGCCGGTGCCGCGCTACCTGAACGCCGGGCAGGCACTGCCGGCAGCACTGAGCGAGCAGTGGGAGGTCGGCACGAAGGGTGCCGCCGGGGTGATCGAGTGGGCCGCGGCGGCGTTCGACATCCGGCGGCCGCTGTTCGGCGACATTGGTACCTGCGGGCCGTTGCCGTGCACGCGCGGGCTGGTCGGCGACCAGCGTCACCGCGGTGTCGAAGGCAGCGTCGCCTGGCATGCGGGCGCCTGGGGCGCTCGCGCCGGTGCGCAATGGCTGCACGCGCGCGTCGCGAATCCAGCGGACCCGACCCAGGACGGCAAGCGACCGACCAACGTGCCCGCGCTCACGGCGCGAGTCGAGGCCGACTATGGCCCGCAGGTGATCGCCGGTCTGCGCCTGCTTGCCGCCGGCAGCTACGAGAGCAACCGCGAGGTGCTGCCCGACAACAGCATCAGCATCCCGAGCGTGACGAAGTTCGATCTCGGCGCGCGCTACGCGGCCAAGCTCGGCTCGGTCGGCACCTGGACGCTGCGCGCGGGCATCGACAACGTCTTCGACCGTCGCGCCTGGCGCGAAAGCCCGTACCAGTTCGACCACGCATACCTGTTCCCGCTCGAGCCGCGAACGTTTCGCTTGTCGTTGCAGGTCGACCTCTGACCGATGCGGTGAACTCGCGCCGCTATAATTTCGGGTTCTTCCTCGATAGCTCAGTTGGTAGAGCGCCGGACTGTTAATCCGTAGGTCCCTGGTTCGAGCCCAGGTCGGGGAGCCAGAACTAGCAAGGGGTAGCCGGTGAGTGCCTGCTACCCCTTCGTCTTTTCAGAAATCTGCTGGTGCCCGTCTGGTGCCAGTTTTGTGATCGATGAACTCATTGCCTGAGAACTGCGGAAACGTTGCCCGTAAGCCGCACCCGCTCGCTCTGCAATCAGCGCGGATGCCGAACTGGAGGCGGTCTAAAAGATCAAGACCCGCGTCGTCTCGAATGCACGCCGGCGTGTCAAGCGCGAGGGTTGGACGGCGATCCGCACCGAGCGGATGGCAGCAGCCAGCGCCGCGGCGTCCGTGGTCCCGAGCAACTGGCGACACCGCTCAAGCTCAGCCGGACCGCGCACGTAGGGCATGTCCCCAGTCGTCGCGGACGACGAATCCCGTATCGACGACTCAGCGCCTGAGCCTCGACGTCGTCGATGTTCAGCATCTGGCCGACGTCGGCCAGCCAGTCGATGAGGCGTCGGTTCACCTCGTCTTCGCGCAACGATCGGCCGGGCCCCATCGCCCACGCCGCTAGCGCCAGGACCAGCGCGCGGTCGCCGTCCGAAAGGACGCCGAGGTGTACGCCGCTCTTCAGAAGGAGCGACTCGAGGCGGGGCGGCAGCTGCATGCCGCGAGTTTGTCGTCGTCTCGGGCCAGGTACAAGCTCGGCTGACCTCCCGCCGGCAACGCCAGATTTCGTCTGACAGCTATGCGCGCCATCGCCTGCTTGGCCGGCACCAGCATCGCGGTACCGTGCCGGAAACGATTTCAAGGGGCGCCTGTGCTCGCAGCAGCGAACGGTGTGAGATCTGCAGCGCTGATCGCGATCGCCGCCGCGATCGCCGGTTGCGGAGGGGGCGGCGACTCCGGAACCCCCGACCCCGCAGCCGCGGACGTGTCGAGATCAGAGGCACTCGCCTCGACCGGCACTGCGACATCGACAGTTGTCCGCCTTCAGCGTTATCAGATTGACCCGGCCAAGGTCTTCGTCGCCGGGATCTCCTCGGGCGGGTTCGCGGCAGTGCAGATGCACGTCGCCCACTCGGCAA